>JBCCFD010000392.1:0-7801 GCA_039029915.1 Chloroflexota bacterium | reverse complement strand
TTGAAAAAGAAATCGCTGTAACATTTGCCGGAAATCGGCCTGTTTGGCAAACTTTAGAGCGATTTCTCCACGCCGCTACGGACTTTTAAGTCAAAATGTTAGTTTGACCCGCTTTGGTCGAAATGACCAATTGTGTATGCGATTACCCTACACCCCCTGTCAGGGTGCAATCAAAAGTTGTGTAATAAAGAAAGCATTGTCATGCTGAACACTATGACAATGTCAAGATGAACCAAGCAGATGAGGTGGAAAAGATACAAAATCATGAATAAACGGTTGACGAGACCGAAGAACCGCGCAAATGATGCGAACCAAGCGATTGGCCATGTTGTTAAGAACAACGGATTTAGGTTTGCCAAGAGCAATTTTGCGCTCAAAGTAACGGCGGGAGGCAGGATGATGAGTGCGACGAGACCGAGCAGCTAAATGAAGCAATTTACGAATCGTAGCAGGACCAAAATGGCGAGACGTTGCCTGACGACGAACGGAAGAGCCGCTGGTGTGTTGGAAAGGCGAGATGCCCAGATAAGCGGCCATTGCCTTGTGGTTAAGTGGGTCACGCAGGGTTGAAGAAAGCACAACAATGTGACTAGCCAAAAGAAGGCCCACACCTGGAATGGTAAGCAACAGAGCAATCTGCTGCCCGAAATCAGAATCGTGATTGAACAATTGCTTGATTTCAGTCTCAATGGCTTTGATATGAGCTTTGGCTTGAGAGATGCTCTGGTCAAGCAATGCCTCAGCTAGCGGTGTGCGAATCGGTTTACGCTTCAGTGCTTGCTGTGAATTGAGATGAGATGTTTTTTGACGAACATACTGCTCTCTCAATTGCAAAAGCACTTTAACCTGTTCGATAATCTCCTGCTTGGGAACAAATCGATGAAGTTTGTCTTGAAAACGAAAGGCATATTCCGCAATCTGGCGAGCATCAACGGGGTCTGATTTATGACCAATTGGCGCAAAGGCTTGTTTGACCTGCAAAGGCGGTGCGACGGCCAACCACCATTCATGGGCGGCAAGGTGATAGGCCAGCCCTTCACCGTAAACCCCTGTTGCTTCCATGCAAATGATGGCTTGTTCTGGCTTGACACCTAGCTGGGTTAACCAAGACTCGAAAGCTTCAAAACCGGCTGTTTCATTATCAAAGTTTTTTGGTTTGGCGATGATGCTTCTCGGCGACTTAATCACACTAACCACGAATGTGGCACTGGCAATGTCGATGCCGACATAGTAGGTTGGTTTCATGAGACACTTCCTTGAGCGTGTTTGGTGGCAAACGGTAGATTGAACTGTCTCCATTAAAGGTCGTTTTGACTGTAACACTATCTAGTTTCTACTACCTCAGAGCCGGGTCTGGTTCAGCATTTAGCTTTGGGAACTGTAGCGAAGATTAGACTTATTCGACTCTGATTGCCTGCAACAAGCTTATTCTTGTTGCTCCTTAAAGTCTAATGGAGCGAGGAAAATCGATAATGCTGTTCATCAAGAAACGAGTCGAAGCATCTCAATATAAACTGCCATAATCAAATAGGCAAGCGTTTCTTATGGCGAGATGCTTCGACTATCTAATTGAAAAGGGTTTTTATCGGAACCCCCGCTCAGCATAACAGTTAAGGGCCTTTGTTACACAAATTTGTGAAACACTGTACTTAGCCCCAAACGATTGTTCGGAATATAAAGCAAGCGTTACCAATATTCCGTGCCTGGCTCGCCTTTAAATGGGCCAACAACGTCGTTTGTGATCCAACCCCCGTAAAAACTACCGGTTTGGGGTTTAATCAGTTCACCATCCACGTAGCATGCTTCCATATATTCAGCATAAAAGGCTACGTGCATTTTGATCGATTCAAATCTGGGATTTGGCGAAATGTAATACCATCCCGCAACTGAGGTCTGTTTTTCATCATCAATGTAAAGGCCATAGTAGCTAGCGGTCCCTTTGAATTCACAATATGAAGTGGTAAATCTGGGCACCAAATACTCCCGCTCAATATCGTGCGGTGGGATGTAGTAAACGGGTGGATGGCTGGTTTCCAAAACGCGCTTGGCATTTGTCGTTTTAGCAATCGTTATCCCACCAAACACAATTTCAATTTGCTTGCTAGTTTCTTCAACACGTGGGGGTCTAGGATAATCCCACACGGATTCTTGACCGGGACCGGGTTCAATTCGTTTTGGGTGTGCCATAGTTACTCCAATTTTTAATATGAGTTGAGTATAGCAAAAAAGGGGGAAGGCAAAAGGCTAAACAGAGATAGCGTCTAGAGCTGGAGGGAAGCGTTTGATGAGATGTTGGCTGAGGAGCTATGGTATCGTTTGCGACATGCTGCATACCACTTTGAACTTTGCCACCCTGCAACTTTATATCTTGCTACCTGCTTAATTAGGCCGATTTGTTTTCCAGATGCCCCAAACAATATCGACAAACGATTGCTCAAGCGTAGTGAGCGTGCGTCCAGGGCGGGTAATGAGGACGGCGTCCCAGTCAAACTTAAAGTTTGGCACGTTGAGGCTAACGAGGTCTGAAGCCATTGCCAAGCGGCGGGGCATAAACGTGATGGAACGAGGCTGATGCGCCATTGGTAATGCGGCGGCAAGCGGCACACGGACGGTAACGTTTTGTCTCTGACTCATTTGGCGCAGGCTGGCAATATATGCCTCAAAAGCAGACCCCCAGTGAATAACGATGGTTCGAAAGTGCCAAAGTTGATCAAGAGATACGGCCGTTTCTCCCACAAGCGGATGGCTTGGATTGACAGCCGCAATCATCTCATCATGCAGGCGTAAAAGCGTATGCGTTTGGCCAATCAACCGTGGAAATGCGGCTGAAAACGACAGGTTCACGACCCCATCTAGCAATTGAGAAACCGCAAAATCAGAGTGCCCAGCTTCAATAGAAAGCTCTGCTTGGGGATGCGCTTGACCAAATTGATCAACAACCTGAGGCAGCAAGTAAGTCGCCAGCGAAAACGGGGAGCAAACCGTAACGCGCCCCGCCATGCCTAATCGCGCCGAGCGAACCGCTTCATGCCCAGCTTCAAGCACACCTACAGCCCGTTCAGCATATCCCACAAACAGTTCACCAATCGGTGTCAGCTGCACGGGGCGTTTGTCTCTATGAAAAAGCTCACCACCTAAGCTTTGCTCTAAATGTTGAATGCGCGCGCTCAGGGAAGGCTGAGTTAAATTGAGGCGTGTGGCCGCATTTGTAAAGCTCCCTTCCCGTACCACCGCCAAAAAGGCCTCGATTTGACCAATTTCCATGTTCATAATAGTGAGGTAGTATAACAAAAAAGGATAAAGGATGAAGATAGAGCTAGAGTTAGAGGAATGCAGTTGATGAAGCGATCGTTGACACACTATAAGTCCCCATGCCACTTTGCAACATTACCATCCTGCCACATTGCGACCTGCCATTTGTCGACAGCGGAGTTGAATCTTTGAACAATTTTGATTACAAAAAAACGATCATTGTCGGGGTTGGATTTTTAGGCATCAGTGTCGTTTGGCCAATATTTAACCAGTTTATTCCGATCATGCTGCAGGCAGGAAATCCGGTCTATGAGGCTCAGCTATTAGCCGCAGGGCAAGATTTACCTGACTTCAATGGCTTTGGTCTATCACCAGCCTTGGCGCTGTTTATCATGACTTGGGACAATTTGATCAATGTATTTGTCCAGCCGTGGGTAGGTGAAAAAAGCGACCGAACGTGGAATCGCTTTGGGCGACGCAAGGGGTGGATTCTCTTGGGAGTGCCCATTGCGATGGTGGGATTTGTATTGATTCCATTTGCCCAAACGGCCGTTTCTATCGCCGTCTACATCCTCATCACCAACATCGGTATGTCTCTCTTTCGCTCTCCGGCAGTGGCTTGGCTTGGTGACCTTTATCCGCCAGAAGAGCGCAGTCAGGCGAATGGCATTATTAACTTGATGGGGGGCATCGGGGGATTGCTAGCCTTCTTCTTAGGTGGATATCTATTTGATGCCGTTGGCGTCGCTGCTCCGTTTATTTTAGGGGCATCACTGGTAATCATCGCGTCAGCAATTGTCATTCGATTTGTGCAGGAACCTGAGCACATTGAGCTAGATACGGCCGTTCCTCAATCTGTTTTGCAAAACATTAAATCGATATTTAATCGGCCCAATAAAAGTGGTCTTTACGTTTTAATTGCTGTTTTAGCGTGGTTTATGGGGTTTAATGCGCTCGAAACGGGCCTTTCTTCATTTGCCGTATTTAGTCTGGGTATCCCGGCTGGAAGGGCCGCTATTTTTGCAGGCGTCGTCACGATCACCTTCATCCTCTTTGCAGTGCCAGCGGGCATAATGGGTCAACGCCTCGGCAGACGGCGGGCTATCATGATTGGATTAGTCGGACTCACCTTTTTCCTAGGAAGCGGCACCGTTTTTATCTCCAATGCCACAACCTTTATGTTTGTCATGGTTTTTGTTGGCATTTTTTGGTCACTGATCAATGTTAATGGCCTGCCGCTTGTTTTAGATTATGGGGATGAGGCCCGTATTGGTGCTTATACCGGCTTGTTTTTCTTTTCCTCTCAGCTGGCGGCTGTATTAGGGCCCACGCTAGGGGGTATCTTAGTCGATATCCTGAATGACGAGTTTCGCTGGCTGTTTTTGTTTAGCGCCACTTTCCTCGCGATTGCTTGGCTTATTCTGAATCAGGTCGAAGAGTAAAAAGTTCTTCAAAATAACCCAGCTTCGCTAAAGTTCTGTTCTCATTATCGCAAAAATTTATCGAATTATAGAAATTTTCTATAGTAGCTATAGATAATATCGCCTTGAGGCACTATAAACCCTATGGTACTCTAATCCTACCCAATACCAGATCGCTGAGAAATAGAGGAAAGCATATTATGAGCAAACAAATTTTATATGTTGACGATAACCTACCCAATCGTCTTTTAGTTAAGCGGATTGTTGAAGCGGAAGGATATACCTTATTAGAAGCTGAAGATGCAGTTAACGGGTGGGAAACGGCCGTTGCCAACACCCCCGATCTTATTTTGATGGACCTGCACCTTCCAGGAGACTCCTCCGGTTATGATTTAACCCGCCGCATTAAAATGACACCGAATCTGTCACACATTCCAATCGTGGCAATCACCGCCCATGGCCATAGCGAAGCAGAAGCTCAAGCAATGTCAGCTGGCTGTATAGGCTTTTTGCACAAACCCGCCGATATTCGACAAATTCGCCAAACCCTACGGCAATACCTCAATTTATCAACAGCAGGCATCGTCGAGTCTACTGCACCATCCTACGCTTATATCTAAATTTCTGGGTTGATTAGGGAAATAAGAATGAGGTAAAAAGTGTATTGGCATATTTGCCAAGGAATACAGCTAGCAACTCACTAATTACCAATGACTAACACCAATTTTTAAACATTCCTCTAATCCCCAGCCCCACCCCCAAAATATGAACTACTTAACCCATCTAGAATGCTCCCTTACTCATGAAAAATACGACGCGGATCAACTCATTCGCTTAAGCAAAGAAGGTCAGCCGCTTTTAGCGCAGTATGACCTCGATAAAGCTCGACAGGAGCTCGATCGTGATGAAATCATGCGTCGCCCAGCCAACATGTGGCGCTTTCAAGAGCTCCTACCCGTTCGTGACCCCAAAAATATCGTCACCCTAGGCGAGGGGGGTAAACCGGTGCTAAAGCTGCATCAGCTCGGGCAAAAGCTCAATATGTCCAATCTCTATATCAAAGATGAAGGGCAAAACCCCACGGGCAGTTTTAAGGCGCTGGGGCTAGCGGCCGCTGTAAGCCGCGCCCATGAATTGGGCGTCACGGAGTATGTCATACCAACTGCAGGCAATGCAGGCAGTGCCTTAGCCGCATACGCCGCCCGAGCCGGTTCTGTAGCCCACGTTTTCATGCCGCAAGATGCCCCCCTCATTAACATTACTGAGGTACAAATGACAGGCGCAGACCTCCGGCTTGTGAATGGACTCATCAACGATGCTGGTCGAGAAGCTGCCGCAGAAGCAAAAGAAGGGGGTTGGTTTGATGTTTCTACCCTTAAGGAACCTTACCGAGCTGAGGGTAAGAAGATTATGGGGTATGAGCTGGCGGCTGCATTTGATTGGGAGCTACCAGACGTGATTATTTACCCAACCGGCGGGGGAACCGGTCTGATTGGGATGTGGAAAGCGTTTGATGAGATGGAAAAGCTTGGCTGGATTGGCAGCAAGCGACCTCGCATGGTAGCTGCTCAAGCAGAAGGCTGTGCCCCTGTTGTTGAGGCTTTCCATGAAGGCCACGACAATACAGGTATGTGGGAAAATGCCTCAACGATGGCCGGTGGTTTACGCGTTCCGGTTGCGATTGGGGGTCGCTTAATGTTGACCGCTTTACGCGACAGTCATGGAACGGCCGTTGCTGTTTCAGACCAGCGCATTTTCCAAGCGCAACAGCTGCTCGCCCGCTCCGAGGGCATGTTCGTCTCACTCGAAGCAGCTGCCACCGTCGCCGCTCTCCAAGACCTGTTGCAAGCAGGTTGGATAGACTCAGAAGAAAAGGTTCTTGTTTTTAATACAGGGAGTGGATTGAAGTATCGACTACTATTGACCTAAAAAAATCAGTAATCAGTGTTCAATTAACCCACTGATTACTGATCATGCCTACCGGAATCGCTTTACAAGCTTCCGTCTTTGCGTTGCCACGTACTTTCGCACAGAGGGAATCCGCAAAGCCAGTAAAATAACGACAATAACGGCATAAATTGTCGGCTCTATATAAACATTTTTGACTAACCAAAAAAAGTGCAGCAGGGCCAGAATTATAATGACGTAGGTAAGCTGGTGAAGCTTGCGCCAGTTTCGCTTCAGCCATTTTTGAGAGCGACGATTCGATGTCATGGCAAGCGGAACCATCAGCAGCCAAGCGGCAAACCCCACTAGAACAAACCGCTGGTTTAAAATGCCTTGCGATATAAACTGCCAGTTAAATCCATAATCGAGCCAGAGCCAATCCACAAAATGAAGGTTTACATAAAGAAAGCTATATAGGCCAAACCACTTTCTCAAAGGCGCCAGTTGGCTCCAGCCAAATAATGTGATTAAAGGCGTCACTGCTACTGTAAGCACCAGCAGAACAAGAGCGGTTATGCCAGTGAAAAACAAGATTTCACGGATCGGATCTGCACCGAGCGCGTTATTTCGAAAGCGCCAGTATAAGCGCACCAGCGGCAACAGTGACCCAATATGCGTTAGCCACAAAAGTATTTTTTGATTTTGTTTTTTATTAAAGGGCCATCGTCTGGCTGGTTTTACGGCCGTTTCTGCCATCAGTTTATCCTATCAAATCAGTTTTTCATCCATCTTCTGATAGACTTTTTATACCGCAAATATCACAAAGGAAGCAAAAGTTTGAAACAATAGTCGCCTGCCAAACTTCTTTTGATGGGGGCAAGATGGCGATAACCACTTGAAGGTATGCCAAACTTACCCATCAATCTATGTTTAGCACACGGCTAGAAGCGAGGATCAATATTTGTATCCATCTTTAAATCGTCATAGAGATGGGCAACTTGTTCAGCATACCCATTGAGCAAAATCGTTTCACGTCGGCCGATCTCACCAATACGACGCTCTGTTGCCTGAGACCAGCGTGGGTGGTCTACCTCAGGATGCACATTGGCATAAAATCCATATTCACTGGGTGCAGATATCATCCAGAATGATTGTGGCATCACGTCAACAAGCTCAATTTTTACAATTGATTTACTGCTTTTAAAGCCATACTTCCACGGAACCATCAACCGAATAGGGGC
>JBCCFD010000391.1:0-7838 GCA_039029915.1 Chloroflexota bacterium | reverse complement strand
GAGAGCAGGGGAATCAGTTGGATAGCCTAGCGTAGGATTATTAGGTTCAATTTCAACCGTTCGACCCAGCGAAATGACATCAACGGCCAGCAGCAAGACTGCCGTTCCCGCCAGCCACATCCGGTTCATTTTCGACCACACAAACGTCGCCCACAGTCCCCACGCCAGCCCAGCAAAGATACCGAATGTTATAACGGCCGTTTGCATTTGCGCCATCCGAGTCAGTGAAAGCTGGCTCAACCGCCCAGCCCCACGCCCCATGATGGCGATAATGATAAGGATAATTACGGCCGTTGCCCCCAATAACCAATAACTCAATAACCTATTACTCTGCCACCCTGCCACTTTGCCACTTTTTACCAATCCATCCAGCCCAATCGCCGCCAGCATCGCCACACAAAACGCCATCAACACCACAAAGCGGGCTGGCACTTGAAAAGGCACAATAGGCAATTCCGAAAAAAGCAGTTCATAAATAGGGGAATTCCCACCGAGAGCTAACAGCAAGAAAAAGATCGCCCCACCGGCCCAAATTAACCCTTCGCGCCATCGCTTGGTTGAAAAAGCGGCGATGCCAAATACCCACGGCAAGACGCCCAAGTAGCCCGCTTCGGCTCGTGGCCAGCCCCCCCAAAAGCGTAAAATACCACGGCCGTAAAAGTCCGGGGCCAATGTGTTGACCAAGCCCCGAATGGGTAAGGAGTGGTTGGTTGATTGAGCAAAATCAAAGCCTGCCCGAGGCGTGTGCTGAATTTGTAGGGCGGCTGGAATCAAATTAATGGCTGCACTGCCAATGCCGATTAGGCCCATGCCCGCGAGTATGAGGAGATAACGGCCGTTCCAATCCACAACCGCCCGCACTAGGCCATACAACGCCAAAAAGAACCCCAACATAAAAGTCATCTGCCCATGCCCCGCCAGCGTACTCACGCCCACAATCAACCCACCGCCAATTATCCACCGCACCGCATTTATCGGAATCATCGGGATGAATCCCGACGCTATGTTCTCTTCTCTCTTCTCTCTTCTCTCTTCTTCTGCCCGTAGGGCACGATGCAAGCACAAAACCGCCAGCGGCAACCACGAAATCACTGCGTTTAAATTCAAATTGCCGATGTGGGTGATGAAGAGGTCAGAAAAGGTGAAAGTGATGGCCCCAAGCAGGGCAGGCAGGGGCAAAATCGCGTCTTCCACTCGCCATAGCCGGAGGCAGAAATACATGCTCAATCCGGCAATGATGAAGTGAAAAATAACCAGCCACTGGATGGCGTTATAGGAAAAGTTGGGATTGATGAAGAAAAGTAGAAGATTGATCGGATAGAACAAGCCTGATTGATTGTCGGATACAAACGGTGCCCCTGCATAAAGCGTTGGGTTCCACAGTGGAACCTCCCCCGATGTTAGGCTATGCGCTGCAAAGCGGTACATCGGGTAGATGAAGGAGACCAAGTCTCCACCCCCACGCGGAATCCAAACCTGCCCGCTGATGACTGGCCAGAAGAAGATAAATACGGTCGTTATGAGTAAGCCGGTTGCTAGAATATCCTCTCGGTATTTTTGGATGACTTGCATAAAAATGAGGAAAAGGCAGAGGGCAGAAGGATGAAGGATGAAATTTTGCCTTCATCCCTCATCCTTCTGCCTTTTTAATCTCTTGTCAGACGACGGTAGCTAATCCGAGACGGCCGTTCTGCTTTATCACCGAGGCGCTTCTTCTTGTCCTCAGCGTATTCACTGTAAGAGCCGATGAACCAGAATGCTTCACTGTCCCCTTCAAACGCCAAAATGTGGGTTGCAATGCGGTCGAGGAACCAGCGATCATGGGAAATAATAACAGCAGAGCCAGCATAATTTTCCAGCCCTTCTTCCAAGGCACGCAGCGTATTGACATCCAGATCATTGGTCGGCTCATCGAGGAGCAGGAGGTTTGAACCCGTTTTAAGAAGCTTGGCCAAATGAACACGGTTGCGTTCGCCACCAGAAAGATCGCCAACTTTTTTCTGCTGATCGCTACCTGAAAAGTTAAAGCGAGAGACATAAGCTCGGGAGTTCACACGACGGTCACCAAGATATAGCTGTTCTTCACCGTTAGAGATTTCCTGCCACACCGTTTTTTCTCCATCTAAATCATCACGCCCTTGATTAACGTAAGCGGTAACAACAGATTCACCCACTTTAAAGGTGCCATTATCAGGCTCTTCTTCTCCAACAATCATGCGGAATAGTGTGGTTTTACCCGCACCATTCGGACCAACAATCCCAACGATTGCCCCTGGCGGGAAGTCAAATGTCAAATTTTCATACAGGAGTTTGTCGTCATACGCTTTGCTCACGTCATTAGCGCGAACAACAATGTCACCCAAGCGCGGTCCGGGAGGAATATAAATTTCTAAATCCCGAGCGACCTGTTCAGACTCTTGGGCTAAAAGTTCATTGTAGCGATTGATGCGTGCTTTTGATTTGACACGTTTTCCTTTGGCCGACATGTTAATCCATTCTAACTCCCGCTGGAGCGTCTTTTGGCGAGCAGATGCTGCTTTTTCTTCTTTGGCGAGCCGGTCCTGCTTTTGAGCCAGCCATGAAGAGTAGTTGCCTTTCCAAGGGATGCCGTGACCGCGGTCGAGCTCTAAAATCCAGCCGGCCACGTTGTCCAAAAAGTAGCGATCATGGGTGACCGCAATGACGGTGCCGGGGTACTCTTGCAAATGGCGTTCAAGCCACGCTACCGACTCTGCATCAAGATGGTTTGTTGGTTCGTCGAGCAGGAGGATGTCTGGTTGGCGCAGCAGAAGTCGAGTTAGGGCGACACGACGCCGTTCACCACCCGAAATGACGGAGACGGACATATCCCCCGGCGGGCAGCGCATCGCTTCCATCGCTAATTCTAGACGGCTGTCGAGGTCCCATGCGTTCATGGCGTCGAGCTTATCCTGCAGCTTCCCCTGTTCTTCGATGAGATCATTCATCTCATCGTCCGACATCGGCTCACCAAACTTCATGTTCAGTTCGTCAAACGCTTTGAGGGCGTCAACCACCTCTTGCGCCCCTTCTTCAACCACTTCACGCACCGTTTTTTCTTCGTCCACTAGCGGTTCTTGTTCGAGGTAGCCAATGCTGTAGCCGGGTGAAATGGTTGTTTCTCCGACAAAGTCCGTATCGACACCAGCCATAATTTTGAGGAGGGTGGATTTACCAGAGCCGTTTAAACCGAGGACGCCAATTTTGGCACCATAAAAATAAGAGAGGGAAATGTCTCGCAGTATGTGTTTATTGGGGGGGACAATTTTGCCAACACCCATCATGGAATAAATGACTTTTTTGTCATCTGTCGTCATGTTTATGTTCTCCTTAACGTCAAGCTATGAGCTGTAAGCTTTTTAGCGGAAGTGAGATTATATCTCTGGTGAGGGTTTAGGGAAAACTAGCGCCTTATTCATTATCTAAATCTAATTCTTGTAAATTGGCTCGCACAACTTGTGATTTTTCATGCTGTTCTCCGAGTCGTTGCTCGAAGATGGGAAGCGCCTGTATTAAATAGGATTTTGCATTATCTAAATCCCCCATTGCTTGATAGAGAGCACCTAACTGAAACAGGGTTTCGGCCGTGTCAATATGGTCATATCCCAATATTTTTTTACGGTAGTCTAAAGCCATATTCAGAAGTTTCTCTGCTTGGACTAAGTTGCCTTGCACTTGATAGAGGGAGCCAAGACTATGAAGCGTAATGGCGGTGTCTGGATGCTCAAGACCAAACTTCTTCTCTTGAATGGCCAAAGCTTGTTCAAAACAACTTTGTGATTCAGCAAAACGCCCCATGGTTTGAAGTAACTGACCAAAATGATTGAAACTTTGTGCCGTTTGGGGATGTTCATGCCCAACAGAATTTTGACGAATATCTAAAGCACGTTCTAAATAATTATACGCTTGAGGTAAATTCCCCTTGTCTTTAAAGAGCAACCCTAACCCGTCTAACGGGAATGCTAATAGTGAATTTTCTTGACCTACTGACTCTTTTGCCGAGTGTAACGCTTGCTCGAAAAAAGATTGTGCGCTGTTAAAATTCCCTAAATGGTATTGCACAGTCCCCATATGACTCAGGCTCATGGCGGTGTCTGGGTGAATTTTCCCTAGCACTTGTTCTCTTATTGCAAGAGCACGCTTGCAGTTGGCCTTTGCCTTTGTGTAATTACCGATACTGGTTTGTAGTATGGCTAAATTTTGTAGAATTGTAGCCGTTTCGGGATGATCTAAGCCGAGCATCTTTTCTCTGATAGCGAGGGTACGTTCATAATAGTTTTGCGCGCTATTAAAGTTACCCATATTGATTAGAAGCCGCCCTAAGTTGTTTAGTGTCATGGCGGTAGATGGATGTTCTTCACCGAATAGATGGCGTTTAATGGTGAGTGCCTGATTATAATGGTCCAGTGCGCCATCGTAATCTCCCATATCATTGAGCAATAAGCCTAGATTATTTGTTATAACGGCCGTATATGTATGATTTGTTCCCAATAATTTTTTTATGATGGTGAGGGCACGTTGATAATACCTTTTAGCGCCATCATAATCTTCCAAATCTGTGAGGAGGATGCCTAAATTATTTAAACTTTTTGCCGTTTCAATATGGAATTCACCCAGAACTCTTTCCTTAATAGCGAGGGCGCGTTCGGAATAATGCCGAGACTTCTCATAATCACCAATATCAAATAGTAACGCCCCTAGGTTTTGCAGGGTTGACGCCGTTTGAATATGGTCATTCCCCAACATTTTTTCTCGGACGGCAAGGGCGCGATCAAAATAGTCTCTAGCCTGAGCAAATTCCCCTTTGGTTCGCAGTAATGATCCTAAATTATTCAAACTGCGTGCTGTATCAAGATGATTTTTCCCTAGCAGCTTTTCTTGGGTAGCTAAGGCTTTTTCATAAAATGATCGTGCCTCATCGTATTGGCCTTGTTCAAAAAGCGCTTCTCCTGTGTGATATAAGGTTTTGGCCGTCATCGGATGTTTCAAACCCACGGTTTGCTTAAATATTATCAACGCCTTTTCCAAAAATGAGTGCGCCTGATTATATTCAGCAATCAGAATCAGATATTTGCCCCATTCAACACCCAATTGTGCCCCTAATTCATCAGTCCGAAATATTGCTTTTTCAGTTATGTGGTGCAAATGAATTTGCCAGGAATTTAGTTCGACAATATTTGATTCATCGTTAAGTTTGTTCGCAATATTGCAAACGGTTTGCTCCACAATGGCTTGGGCATCTGGCTCCTCACCAACCCCTTGGATAAATTCGACTAATAGCAGGTGAAGTGTTGCCTGACCTTCTGTGCCAATCTGGATCAAACCTAAGCTTTCTAGTCGGCTTAATGCGTTGGCTGCGAGGAGGTGGATGTGGACTTTTGTATCAAGCGGTTTGTTCTTAATCGTATTAAACAACAAATGCCTCGGAATAGGTTCTGCTGGTGCAAAGTAGGCGGCGCGAGCTAATAACGAGAGAGCTAACGCATCTTGTTGATTTTTGGAATCTAGCTTTTCATAACTGAGGGCGAAACTTTTGGCCACGTGTAATTCGTGTTCGGTTGGGGAAAAATCGGTGCCGAACCCTTGAAGTGAGGGGTGTTGTAACAACTTCCCCCCTTTCATCTGCTGTAACTGAGAGAAGTATGCTTTGGGGGATACTTCGTAAATATATGCAGCAAGAAAGCTCCCAGCAAGGTGGAGGGCTAACGGTAAATCTCCTAGCTCTTTGGCGATATTGTTTGCCTCTTCATAAGTGATTTTAGAGCGGAATTGCTGCAATAGTGTAATGCTGGCTTTCCGTTGCAGGATGCCTAAAGGTAGGGTTGTAACACCTAAGGTTGGGCTCCATCTTCCCCTTCGGCTTGTCATGATGATACGGCAGCCACCGTGGCTGGGTCGCCAATCGAGCAGGATAGTTTCTTCTTCGCAGCCGTCAAAGATGAGTAGCCTGGGAATTGGAGACTCCCAAGCTTTTTTCACGAGCTGAATTTGTTCAATTCGTGTTAAATTGTTGAAATTTGGTTGGAGGGCTAATCTATCTGCACGACCACAGCTCGCAAATTGGGTACCAATTGTTTCGGTCTGCTCAAAGTTAAACCAGAATACACCGCCAGGGAAGTAACGGCCGTAACGATGGGCAAATTCCACCGCTAACTGCGTTTTACCAAGGCCGCCTAAGCCTATTGCTGCCACAATTTCGCCACCGGCCCAGTCATCAACTGGTTGAAGCGCCTGTGCCATTTGTAACAATTCTTTTTCTCTGCCGATAAAGAACGGATTAGGGCGAAACGGTAGATAGGATCCCATAGGCAAAGAGGCCGGGTTTGGAATTTGCTCTAATGGTAGGGAAAACGCTGTTGAGGTTAGCTGTTGGCTTATCTCCGAATGAATAGGTTGATGCTCTTCCCAATTTGAACTAATTTGGCGAAGCTCATTAGGTTGTAACAGCCGATAATTTCCTTGACCAACAAATGTTTGGGCTTCATCAATGGAGTGTAATCCATTAAAACGGTAGAGAACCTTAATAATACCTACTAAAACAAGGCGATCATCTTGATGCAAACGTCGTTTATCTCGCTCCCAATTACTCACTGCGGCCGCTGTAAAGGATAAGCCAATTTCTTGCTCTAAATATTCAGCTAGCTGTCCTTGTGAAAGGGAAGATCGTTGATTTGGTACGGTGCATTGTAATCTGTGACGGCGTAGCAGTTGCCCAAAGGTCGGTTCCATTTCGTGCCTATGTCTTGGGGTGTTGTGAAACTGTTGAATTTTTCAACAGTTTGTTTCTGTACATTTTAAATACCCTCAGCGTAAGATAGTAACATACCATTGAAATGTTTGTCATTCACCCTTGATAAATAACGCTAATTAGAATTGCTATGACGGATATGATAACAATTAAACTACTGGGACCACCGATTATCAGCCGTCAAGGACAGGTTGTTAAACCTGATACAAATAAATCTATTGCATTACTTGCTTACTTGATTTTGACCCCAAACTATATTGATTCCCGTGAAAAAATAGCTGCATTACTCTGGCCAAATTACTCTCAATCCCGCGCTAAAGCCAATCTGCGTCGAACATTATCTGCTCTTATAAAAGTTGTAGGCCGAGAAAAGTTTATCACGAACCGCGATACTATCCAGTTACTTACAAATCATGTGGTTTGTGATGTTATTCAACTAACACGCTGTCTTGAAAACTATAAAAATGAAAAATCCTGGCTAACTCAGGCAATTGCATTAACCAATGAGGTTCAAGGTGAATTCTTGAGTGGGTTTTTGATGCAAGATAATAACGAGTTTGAAGGTTGGTTGGGGCAGGTGAGAAATCAATTTGTCCAAATTTTCAATACATTATTCCGCCGTATTATTTCGACCTATGAACAAAATCAGATGTGGGATGAGGCAATTACAGTTGCCCAAAATTGGATACGTCAGAATGGGAGCTCAGAAGAGGCCCACAATCAACTCATTCGATTGTATGCCAAGTCCAACTTAAAGTTTGAAGCAATGAAGCAATATGCTCGATGTGTTGAGCAGCTACGGCAAGATTTAGATCTACCGCCTTCGCTTGATATCCAAAAGTTTGCAGCTCAATTAAATACGCATTTAGACAGTATGAAGCACTTAGATGATCTTTCTCAGGAGAACGGGCAGCCTATCTTCTTTGTTGGACAAACTCAAGATTTAGGGTCTCTCGAAAGATTGTTTAATCGCAAAGATACCAATATCTTTGTTTTCTCGACTTAACTGCCCTTTCCATTTAAAGTCATTTTATTGCCAAATGTATAGCTAAGATATTTGTTGAAAATTACT
>JBCCFD010000390.1:0-7881 GCA_039029915.1 Chloroflexota bacterium | reverse complement strand
CAGCGCAGTTCTGCCATTTCGAGCGCTTCTTGGGCGGTTTCGAGCTGTGGTACCAATGTTTCGAGCTTTTGATAATCAGCGCCGGATTGATTAACGGCCGTTTCTAACTCACTTACTTTTGCTTCCAAAGCAGGCATCTCTTCTTCCAACGCTTCCAACTCATTTTTTTCATTGAATGACAGCTTCTTTTTAGACGAAGCAGCTGTTGCAGGCTTTGTTTGCTTGGGTTTGGTAGAAACGGCCGTTTTTTCCTCAGATTTTTGCTGGGCTTTTTGCGCTGAGATGGTTTTGAGAAAAGATTCAAACGGCGTTGGATACCTCGTGCCCATTTGTCCCCCTTCAAAATTGACTAGAAAATCAACATTTCGATCTAAAAAGTAGCGATCGTGGCTGACCACAATCAGACACCCCTCGAAATGATCTAAAAATTCCTCAAGCACCCCTAACGTTTGTATATCTAAATCATTGGTGGGCTCATCTAAAATAAGCACATTCGGCTGGTGAATCAGCGTATACAGCAGATACAGACGGCGCTTCTCGCCCCCGCTCAGGCTGGAAACTTTAGCTTGCTGCTGGGGACGAGGGAATAAAAACCATTCCAGCATTTGAGGCGCTTCTACCCGTTCCCCTTCGGAGGTGTGAATAACGGGGGCCACATCCTGAATGAAATCAAGCACCGTTTTTTCAAGCTCGAGGCGCTCACTGTGCTGGTCATAGTAGCCAAGCTGAACCGTTTCACCCCAGCTAAGCTCACCTGTATCAGGCTTAATCTTTTGGGTCAGCACGTTTAAAAAGGTAGATTTTCCGGCGCCATTTGGCCCCACAACGCCAATGCGGTCTTTGGGGTTGAGCATAAAATCCAGATTGTTAAAAAGGGTCAAGTCACCATATGATTTTGATAGATTCTCAGCTTCGAGGACGCGTTTGCCAAGGCGACGACTGGCTAGAGCCATCGCCACCTTCCTATCGGGTCTGGCGCGTCCGACGTTTTGCAGTTCTTCAACCCGCTGAATACGGGCCTTTTGCTTGGTGGTGCGCGCCTGAGCGCCCCGATTAAGCCAAGCAAGCTCCCGCTTTAGTAACGATTGTCGCTTTTCTTCTTTGATAGCAAGCTGTTCGTCGCGAGCGGCTCGTTGTTCTAAATAGCTGCCGTAGTTACCGGAATAGCTGATAATCTCCTGCCGATCTAGCTCAATAATGCGATTAACAACTCGATCTAAAAAGTAACGATCGTGCGTAACTAACAGCAGAGCAGATTTCATTGAGGCAAGATAGGTTTCGAGCCAGGCAACCGTTTCGGCATCAATATGGTTGGTGGGTTCGTCAAGAATAAGGAGGGAAGAAGGCGTGATTAACCCTCGAGCCAGCGCAACCCGCTTCCGCTGGCCACCGCTGAGCACGCTGATTTTGGTGTCAAACAGGGGGATGCCGAGCTTGGTGAGAATGGTTTTGGCGTCGGCCTCGGCACTCCAGCCGTTGGTTTCGTCCATTTTGCCAGAAAGCTGGAGAAGCTTCTCTTGCAGAGTTGAATTGGTGGGGTCTTGACTGAGGGCAAGGGTGGCTGCTTCGTACTGTTTCAGCAGCTGGATATGGGGAGCATCACTTTGGAAGACGGTTTCTAAGACGGTTAGATGCTCGTCGAGAATGGGCTCTTGGGGGAGGTAGTGAATGTTGACGCCGCCCCAGACGGTGCGCTTGCCAGATACGGCCGTTTCTAACCCGGCCAAAATGCGCAATAATGTTGTCTTTCCGCTGCCGTTTGGACCAATGAGCCCAATCCGGTCCCCGTCGTTGATCAGCAAGTCGACATTTTCAAATAAAGTCCGCTCACTGTAATGATGCCCAATGCCGTCTAAAGTGACTAAATTCATAGCGACGGAGTATAGTGGAATGCCCGTGCTCCGTCACCTATTTGTTCGATTTTTGAGCCATATCCATCCCTTTGCGGGCCAGCTTAATGGCTAAGCCCCCACCGGGTACAAAGAGATCGATCGTGTCTACCCCGACATCAAACAAAAAGTCAGTGTCCATCACCTTGCCAACGTACTGCTGGAACGTTTGCCCACCCGTTTGCAGATTGCCCGTTAGGCCGTCATACTCTAGGGTGGCTTCTTTCTCCTTGGTGTGCCAACGATATTGGAAGGCATAAACCGGCCGATAGTAGAGGTCAACTTTTTCAACTTCGAGGCTGTCTTCGATGATGCGATCGGCGGTGATTTGTTGCATCATGCCGACGAGCACATCCCGAACGGCAGAAGAGGCTTTAACCTGTGGTGGCACAATGATGATCCCTTTTTGGGTCAGGTCTTCAAGATATTCTTTTTGGACTTCGTTGGCCGCATAGCCTAAAAAATCACGTAATGATTCCGTTTTTTCGTTGGTATAGGCGTCGATAAAAACATCGGTGAATGGCTCTTCGCGGCAATGTTCGGTGCCTTTGAGGGTTAAACGGCCGTTTGTTGCTGCATGTTTTACGCCATTAATGGTTACGTTCTCAACCATGTCCCCGCTTAATTGGATCTCAAAATCCTTATATCGCTCGTACACATATCGTGCTCGACAGATGATGTGCCAAAAGGGTTCAAGACGGTGCTCTTTGTAAATGAGTTCAAAATCACTGTCTTTTGGTTTCTGTAAAAAACTGCCCACCTTGGCCATGCGCCCAAACGCGTCTACTTTTTTGCTCCAAGCGCGCCCCTCGGCTTGGTCCATGGTTAAGGTTTCTTTCAAGACCAAGGCTCGCTCATCGGCCAGTGCAATATCCATGCAGTGTCTCCTCGCTTGTTGAAATTGATTTAAGATATTTATACAAAAATCTTGTAGGAAAAGTCTACTAGGTGATCGTGAAAATATAGATTAAGATGTGGATGTTGTGTTTTTTGTGACAGATTTAAGCGGGAAAATCCGCCCAATCTGTGTTGCCTGCGCGTCATTAATTGCTTTTAAAATTTAAGGCAGATAACTAAATAATTATAAGAATAAGTGAATTAGACTAACGAATGTTGAAATTGTGAGGTAAGTAAAATGGATTGAATCTTTGGGAGGCCCGCTCGTAATAATGTCGAATGAACAATTGAAATTTTGGGGAGGAAATGACGCCAAACCTGAAAAACTCAGGACAGATTATGAGCGAGCCTGTCTGATTGATGATTATTTAGGAACGATTCGATTAAATGATAAAGAGGTTTTAGTTTTAGGTGATGATCCTTCTTCGACTTCTTGGTTTTCTCCTAAACCTTTAAATCGATATGAAATTATTTTTGTTAGGTGGATATACGCACCTGACAATGATTCTGTTCAAGCAGCATTACATACCCTTGATTTTGGAAACTTTCAATTTTCAGGTATTGAAATCGATTTTAATTCACAAGAGTTGATTTTATTCGATAGTGTATTGACCTGCGATGATTTCGAAATATTTCCAGGTCACTATTGCCTAATTCCAACAAACAGTAGTAGATATCAAGTTGACACAATGGAATTTAAAACAGAGAGGATACATTTGCTACTTCACGGTTTAAAATCATCCTAAGCTTTTATTTTGGATGCATTAAAAAACGGCCGTTCCAACAATTAGTTATTGAATTATGAACTTCTAATCTAGATTTTTTTGCTAAATGTTGGTTGCTTACCGTTGGCTGTTGATAGTTAGAAACCGCCTAAAACAAAATAATCGCCAGCTCATTCCGATAGGTTTGCGTAATCGGATCATCATTGCCCAGCAGTTCAAATACCGCTAGAACAACCTCTTTCGCCCTCCCCTCTTTATACCGTTTATCAATTCGCAAAACATCCAAGAGGCCATCTAAACCAGCTTCGATATTGCCGCGACTGAGCAAATTGCCCGCTTGCCGGAATTGCGCCTCTTCCGTGGGGATATCACCCTCTTCAGACCAGCCTGTTTCTGCTTCACAAAGAAAATTAGCCAAAGGCATCAGCTTTTCGGCTCGGCCTAGCTCTGCGCCATCTCGGATATCTTGGAGGTAGCCAATCGCGTTGCACCCTTTGCCTAAAGCAAGAAGCGAAATGCCAAGATTCAGCATCGCTAATTGATGTTCAGGATAATCAATTAATATGTTGCGATAAGCGAGTTCTGCATTGTCCCACTGCCGCGTTACGAGGGCGGTGTTCGCGTCTGCGAGGAGCGCATCAAGCTCGCTAGGCACCAGACCTGCCACAAAACTGCGCACTTTGGGCTCGGGTAGGGCGCCCACAAACTCATCAACAACCTCACCCTCAATAAACGCTTTAACCGCAGGAATGCCCTGAACCTGAAATTGACGAGAGATATTGGGATTATTATCAACATTGATTTTAGCCAAAATAAAGTTGTGTTCTCCGCTGCTGGCTAATTTCTCGAGGATTGGGCCGAGCATGCGACACGGACCACACCACGGTGCCCAAAAATCAACGACGACGGGTATATGAGCCGACTGTTGGATCACATCAGCTTCAAAACTCTCTTCATTTACTTCGATTACGTTATCCATGCGCTTTATTATTCCTCGATATGTTTTGTGTTGCGGTTTCGTCATTTTAGCACGAATTTAACCACTAAAAAATAAAAGTCTGCATGATTGCTCAGTTGTCACTTTGTTGACTTCGCCAGTAGGGGCTTCTCGCTCGCATAGGTGGGTAGTACTAGACCGTCGGTACTACATAAGTAATTCCGTAAGTTGGAATTTTTATTCTCATTGAAGGGACCAAATCAGGTAAAACAAAAAGATTTATTTTCTTGCTTTAGAACAGCGGTATCTCATTTTCATGATGCCAATCGAGAATCACTCTTATGCTAAAACGTACTCTATCTCGATTAAAACATCGGCCCTTTGATCTTTTGGTGATTGGCGGCACGCACTTAGGCAGTTTGATTGCTTGGGATGCTTCTTTAAGAGGGCTGCGGGTTGCTCTGCTCGCCACGGCCGATTTTGGGTCTGGAAATGACCCCATTGGCTTATCGCTTATTCAAGGGGGGATGCGTTTTTTAAAGGGAGATAGTTTTGCACAAGCCCGCCAAATGGTTAAAGAACGCCAAGCTTTTTTACACATTGCCCCTCATTTAGTACGGCCGTTACCCCAACTTCTCATCAGTGAAAAACAAGGCTTTCAATTTGCGTTCCCAGCAATGGCAACGGCCGTTAAAGCCAACCATCTATTTAACATCAAGCACAATTTTGGCTTAGACCCCAGCCAATTTATCGACCACGGTCGGCCATTGACGCGCCGACAAGTTTGTAAAAGAAATCCTTGGTTAAAAGCAAAACAGCAAATCAGCGCCGGATTATGCTGGGAAGAAGCCCAAGTCCTTGATTCACAACGCCTCCAGCTATCATTCCTCAAATCGGCCGTGGCTGCTGGGGCGGTGGCGGCAAACTACATTCGGGTTGAAGGATTACGCACTTTCCGAAGTCAGGTTATTGGTGTTGAGGCGGTCGACGAACTTTCTGGAGAAGCGTTTGATATTGGTGCCAGAATGGTTGTTGATGCCAGCGATGGCGCAGTTGACAAATATTTAAGTCAGGAAATTTCATTAGAGCCCATGCCGGATATTTCGCTGGTGCTCCTAACTCGTCAATTAATCGCGGGGCAGGCATTCCATGTTATCAAGTCAGATCGAGAAGAAGAGAAGGTGGTTAACCGACTTTCTGCCCTATCTATTGTGCCTTGGGGTGATTATTCATTAGTGGGGCCGTTTAAAACACAGGAACTGATCGAGTGGAGTACTCAAAAGTTGCTGAAATATGTCAATGAGACGTTACCCTCGGCGAATTTAAAGGGGCATGACATTTATCAGATTTTGCCACAAATCATCTCATCAGATAGCCACTATCAGTCGGAACCACTCCTGTTTTCCCAAACAAAATTAATTGATTTTTCTGCAAACGGTGGGCTGCACGGTTTTATTTCGGCGCGCAACCCGGATTTTGAAACAAGCCGCTACCTTGCGGAGCGAACGATTGACACCGTTGTGGCGAAGCTGCAAAGACCCGCTGGTCAATGCCGCACGACGCAAAACCGAGCTGCAGGTGGTCAAATTGTCCATTGGGATACGTTTGAACTTGCTGTGATGGAAAAATGGCCGATTGAAATGCCGCCTTACCAAATTCGACGATATTTGCAGAAATATGGCAGTCAATATCGGGATATTTTCCCAATTTTGCAGGAAACGAATATAAACTGTCAGCCAATTAGTGACGACACGGCCGTTACTCGCGCAGAGGTTATTTTTGCGATTCGGCATGAGATGGCCCGAAAGCTAACGGATATCGTTATGCGTCGTACGGATTTAGGGCTTTCGCTGGATCCTTCGGTGAGTACACTTGAAAAAACGGCCCAAATCTTTGCCGATGAGCACGATTGGTCGAAAGAAAGATTAGACCAAGAGCTTGATGAAGCCCTGACCTCTATGTCAACGCTACGCTTCTGAGTCACTTACATTTTGTGCTCAGGAATTCAAGATGCTTTCTGAAAATTACTTGTAAATTTCACAAAATATATTGAAATAAGTCAGGCTAGATAGGTGAAGTTGACCTGAGTTGCTGGACGCACCAGCGATAAAGAGGGGGATCAGACTCTTTTGTGAACGAATAGTAGAGCGCATAGTAAAGTCGATAAATTTGTTCAAGTGCGGCTGACTCTTCCCCTAAAATTTGGTCAATGATTTTTTTAGCTTGATGAATATCGGCTGGCTTAACTCCCTCAGTTAATTCCAAAAAAATTTTCGAGGTGACAACGTCTAGGCGCCAATCCCCGATGACGGTCATTGGGCTAAAGTCAAGCACGGGCGTTAACATCCCCCGCTCATCCCCTAACACATTCCCCCAGTAAAAATCACCGTGAACAAGCTGAGGTTCTATCGTCCCTAATTTTGGCAATAGAGATTGCCATTCAGAAAATATTGCTTCAATATGCGGCACATCTCGGGAGATTGTCGGCATCGATTCATTGAAGGTTGTTCTGATGCGCTTAATCAAAAAGCCTGACCAAGATTCGTCTTGGATGGGGGGTAATGTCAAGATTTCACCAAATTGAGCCTGGGGGAACTCGATTTTTTTGATGAAGGCTGAAGTTTGGATAAACGTTTTTAGGGCAATTTTCCGCTGGGGATGAGATAGCGTGGGCATTATTTCGGTTAATGCGCTGCCTAAACGTTTAACCTCAATAGAGAAATAACGGCCGTTTTTTTCACCAAATGACTCAATTTTAGGCACCTTGAAAGGCAGCGGTTGCTTAGCGAGCCGATCGTAAAAGGCTTTTAACGTTTCAACTTTTTTTGAGGCATCCCCTTCACCATAAAAGCGAACAATTTGGGCATCATTGAGGGAATAGACAGCAGATTCACTGCCTGCTCCAATGAAGTCGTTTGCGTCGAGATTAAATTGAGAAAGCAGCGTTTGAGGGACACTCACCTAGCTTAGGTACCGCAATGAAAGATTGAGCAAAACGAGCATAAACAGGCCAAATGAGATGAGGCTCATGACGCTGTTCTGCTTCATTAAGTAGATGAGGCGTGGAGGGAGGAACAACAGCAGAAGTAATGACGTCACGATGAGGGTGGCCCAGAAGATAGGGGTCGATTGACAAACGGCCGTTAATTCGGCCGTGCCAATAATCAGCATTAAATTAACGCCTGTAATGCCCAAGCCTGTTCTTGACCAGTAATCAGAGCCATCTAAGCGATAACGTGGGCCAGATGTCGATGAGATGACCAGCGTATAAATTAGACCCGCCCCAATCCACGCGCCGGGGGCATAAACGAAGAAGGCGGAGGATTCGCCCGCCCCTAGAACTCGATCATCTACCTCTAAAATCAGGTCAAAATAACCCAGTTGATGGGCCAATCCGCCAGCAAGGCCAATCCCAAAGAGGCTGCCTAATGCT
>JBCCFD010000389.1:0-7892 GCA_039029915.1 Chloroflexota bacterium | reverse complement strand
CTCTTCAACATGACCATGTTCAAGCAGCAACGCCCCTAATGCATGGCGCGGTGGATGCATCCACGCCCAAGGCTCTGTATAAAACAGGTTGTCATTAAGCCACACAGCTGGTCTTAAATGAGCAAACGCCTCGTTGTGGTTTCCCCGATGATACATCATCTCACCTCGCATCATTTCACGGCCAATCGCCAGAACGTCAAGCGCTTTGTTGTTAAAAAAGCGGCGCGTCTCGGGGATTCTAGAAACGGCCGCTTCAAACAGTTCAACCTGGTGCTCCGCCATCTCATGTTGCCCTAAGGCCGCAAAAGCCACCCCTTTAGCATAGTAACGACTGGCAGTCGACACTAAATACAGGTCTGGCTCCAAATCATGGGGCATATCAATAATCTCTTGCCATTTGCCAAAGCGCACCGGCACGTGCATGTGCATCGAATGATACCCGTCTAGCGTACTCACAAGGTGGGGAATATCGACCTGAAGCAATTCGGCCGTGACTAGCTCTGTGATCCCTCTAGCGGCCCTGGCGGCCGTTTTGCTATCTGCCATCATCATGGCCGCATACATCATCAGGTGGAAATCGTGACAGCAGGCGGTGGTGTAAAAGCCGAACTTACCCACGGTCGGCAAATATTTCGCATCAGCCGCTACAGCTTTTTCGCTGGCGACAACCGCATTGAAATAATGGCCGCACAGCACATCAATATGGCTCGGCATGTGGCACAAATGGCCGCTATCTGGCACTAGGTCACGCAGGCTATCGGCGGCTCGCAGCGCTTTCTCTGGTGTCGGAGACATTTCCATGGCGTGAATGACCAAATGCACAATCCCGGGATGGGGTGGCAGGTTGGCTTGATCGATTTTATGTAAACCTTCTTCGAGGGCTGCAACGGCCGTTTCTGTATCAGCCCCCTCTTCTGGTAATCCGGTCTGTAAATTCCATAGCTTCCACGGCGTCTTGGTCATCATTGCTTCAGCATAAAGTGCAATCACGTCCAAATCATCAGGAAACTGAGCATAAACCTTAGCCATTGCGTCGGCATAATCAGCATCCCACTGATCGAATTCTGCTTGGGTCACGACTGCGGGTTTTGGATAACGATGCGTCAGGGCTTTAATGAGGGCTTGCTCAACTGGAGAGCTATGCTGGCTATGCGCAAATGCTGTTTGAACATATTCGTAGCAGGCTTGAACCGCTGTTGGCAGTTCGGAACGGCCGTAAAACGCCCACGGTTTGTTATAAAACGGCCCCTTGGCATACGCGATTCCCCAATATCCCACGCCACACTGCGGATCAATCTTCACCACCCGCTTAAAACAGCGAATCGCCTCTTCATGGTTAAACCCATACGTCCACACCAGCCCCCGATCAAACCACAGCTGGGCTTCGGGGGAATTTGTGGAAATCGGCCGTGAATAGTTACCTAAATCAAAGTATTCGCTCATGCCTCTATTTCAACACAAAGACACCAAGAACACAAACGAAAATTACATTCTCTCGTTCAAGAAATTGAAAGATACATCAAATATGATGTAACTTCATAGTCTAGGATACTTACGGTGCCTCAATGAATTTAAAATTACTTGCAACAACACTCTTTTGGATTTTCTTAGCTGGATGCACAATGACTGCGGACAACACAAGCAATCTACCAGAGGAAACGCCGGGTCTGCTTGCCATTCAGCCAAGTGAAACAATCACATCGCCCACCGCAACTATTCCTGTAACACCATCAGCGACCGCCCCCATCGCTACATCAACCCAGACCTCAACTTTAGAACCAACCGCCACACCAACGCAGACTCCAACTTTAGAACCAACCATCACACCAACACAGACTCCTGACATCGTGGCCACAAATCGAGCATCTTTCATCATTCTAAACGCCACGCCTATTTATGAAAATGTGAATGACTTCCAGTTCTCATTAAAACCAACTGAAGATTTGCAGAGTATGATCCTAACAGTTGAGAGGCCAGACGGTCAAAGCCACACAGTTTCCCTAAAATCACTATTAACCGCTCGTTTAGGTTATGCAGCTATAAGCTCGGTGATTTTGCTTACCCTGGAAGATATTGATTCTAATGGAGAAATCGAGGCGGTTTTTGACACAGACACCTACGGCTCGCATTGTTGTAACCATATTTTTGTCGTTTATTACGATTCAGAAACAGAAACCTACGTTTCATCCTCAATAATAACCCAATATTGGCGAAATTATCTTGAGATGATTGATTTGGAGGAAGATGGGCATCCAGAATTTGTGACAACAAATACTGTATTTTACGCTATTCAGCCAAATTGTTGTGGGGCGGAGCAATTTAGCCCGATTCAAATTTTCAGGTTTGATATGAATCAGTTGAACGATGTCACAACGGATTATCCAGACTTACTTGAAGCGGATGCGGCCTTTTGGTGGGCCATCCTATCACACGAAAACAGAACTCTTCCTCCAAATTACACCTCCCTAACTGGCAACAACGAAGATGCTATTCAATATTGGATAACAGAGGGCAGTATATGGGGAGTACATCACCATGTCGTCTCAGCTTTTATGGCGAATATGGTTCGTCTAGACAGAAGCGAAGAAGCTTGTCAGATGCTGGCAGATTTTTTTGATCTAGATAAGGAGCCAAACCCTCGAGAGCCATTTAGTCACACTGTATTTTCAAGCTATGAAGGCACCGAATCATGCCAAAAGTATACGGCTCAAATTTCAACATGGCTTGAAGAAAGTAAGAACCTTCCTTGAGTCTTTTTTCTTTCTTGTAAAAACTTATACTCTTTGCGCCTTTGTACTTAAAACCTCTTGACCATCCTTAATTACAATTCCAACTGGATTTTGACCAAAAAAGTAGCAGAGATGCCGATAGTCAGGCTGTTTGAGAATAAGCAAATCAGCTTGTTTACCCACTTGGATAGACCCCACTTTATGCCCTAAACCAATGGCGTAGGCAGCGTTGATGGTTGAAGCATGTAGTGCCTCAGCGGGCAGCATTTTTTGAAAGCGGCAGGCGATGGCCATCGTCATCGGCATGGAGTAGCAGGGGGCGGAACCGGGATTAAGATCGGTCGCCAGCGCAACGGCCGTTCCGCCATCTAGCATTGCACGAGCATTGGCATATTGGTCAATACCGAGGTTAAACGTCACAGCGGGCAGCGGCACGGCGACTGATTTTGAGTCCGCTATGGCTTGAATCCCTTGCTCACTTGTCACATCCAAATGATCAACCGACACCGCACCAAGTTCAAGCGCCATCTCGAGCCCGCCAAACTCGTTAAACTGATCAACATGGATTTTAGGCAGCATCCCCGCCGCTAAGCCAGCCTTCAATATGCGTTCGGTTTGCGGCACATCAAAAGCATGATCCTCACAGAAGACGTCAATAAAGAGCGGGGTCTTGTTTTTCGCAAAGTGGGATGCTTGATACCAGTCCATGACCGCTGGAATCATCTCGTTGACCACCAAATCAACATACCCATCCCCGTTATCCTTGAACTCAGGCGGCAAGGTGTGTGCGCCCAAAAAGGTCGGCACAATGTCACACGGATGCGCCAAATCCAACTGCTCAATCACCCGCAACATCTTCAACTCCGTATCAGTGTCCAAACCATACCCAGTCTTAATTTCAACAGTGGTCGAACCCAGCGCCAACATCTCATCCAGCCGCGCCTTGGCCGAAGCAAACAACTCGCCCTCAGAGGATTCGCGCGTGTGCTTCATCGTGCTCACGATACCGCCCCCGGCCGCCATAATTTCCATGTAGGTTGCACCACTAATGCGCATCTCAAACTCATGCGCCCGATCGCCCCCAAAAATAGTGTGGGTGTGTGGATCAACAAAACCTGGAATCACAGCGTTACCACCGGCATCAACAACCTGCTCAGGGTCGTACACATCGGGCAACCAGTGGGAGGTGCCCACTGATTCGATGATGCCATCGTGGATAGCAACGGCCGTATTCTCAAACGCCTCAATCTGCCCCATCTCCGCCCCACGGAGCGGTTCGCCGGGGTTGTTACAGGTAATTAACTGACCAATATTTGTAATGAGTAGATCGATCTTCTTTTTCATCCCACTTTGCTCCGACTCGCTTCATACACGGGCACGATGGAAGCTGATTCTAATCGCTGTTTGCCTTCTGGATCATGACTCGGTAAATAAACCGTGGGGTGTTTTTGAGCATAGGCCACAATCCGCTTTTGCGTGTCCAATTGCTGTTCTGGGGCAACTGCCACCCCATCAGCCGTCCCATTCAATAAGTGCTGTTCCGTATAGGAGACATCCCCGGCAAAGAGATAGGATAAGTCGCCATCTTTTACAATCACCGATAGATGCCCCTGGCTATGGCCCGGCGTCGGCACCAAAATCACATCCCCAGCTTCCGTCAACGTATAGTGGCTTGCAAACGATGCCAGCGGCTCCGCTTCAAATTCAACGAGCGATGGCTGCAGCCATTTAGGCCAGCGATGGTTTAAATAGCCACCCAAGCGCCCTTTGACACCAACGGCCGTTTCCCACTCCACGCGTGACACAATAATCTCTGCGTTTGGAAAGTAACCTAAGCCGCCGTCGTGATCTTGATGCAAATGCGTCTGCACTACCCAGCGCACAGCCTCAGGCTCTAAACCCAACGCCAGCATCTGGGGACCGATCAGTTCAGACGGTTCAATATCAAACTTGGCGGCCCGCTGCACCAGCGGCATAAACGGGGGGAAAAAAATTGGCTTATTAGCGTCAGCCGGAATGCCCGTGTCGATCACGAGCAAGCCTTCGGGGTGCTCCACAACCCAGCAGTAGATGGGCAGCCAGGCCGTAAATCGGCGATCGAGCAGTGTATTGGCTAAACGACCCAAGCCAGAATCTTGCCCGACCTGCCAGTTTTTGGTGATTTTAACGCGACCTGTTTCTATTGCATGAATTTTCATTTTTTAATCCTCTGCGCTTGCATCTATATTTTTTAAAAATTGCGTTAACTCGTATTGAAAAAATTCGTCCACATTGCCAATAACGGGTTGGATCAAATGGAACAGTTCCAGCATGACAAACCCATGAATCTTGGCCCACGCCGACGCCGCTAAATAAAGGGCTGAATGGGGCAAATCATGCCCTTCAATTTGGGTTAATGCCGCTAAGGATTGTTCAATCTTTTCCGGAAAATTCCGATAGGTTTCAGGAAGAACAATTTCCCCTTTTTCAATCCCATTGGCAATGATTGAAGCGGTCAAAATAAAGCTGCGGCGGGCGGGTGGATAGGTGACTTCCGTTGGTTGCTCGTAGTTTGGAATAGGATTGCCATATATGAGCTGAAAATCGATCGGATTGTCTAAGGCCCACTGGCGGTAGCTGCTGGCAACGGCCGTTAACCGTTCAAGCTCATTTTGCCACTGTGGATCATTAGCCACCGCCTCTTGGGCATCTGCCAACCGCACAAATGCATCCTGAATGAGCGCCGTAATCAGCTCGTTTAAGCTGTCGTAATAATGATATAGAGCCGGTGCCGACATCTTCATTTCACGCGCAATTGCCCGAATAGATAAACCGGCCGTACCTTTTTCGGCCATTAAAGAGCGGGCGGTTATTTTAATTTCTTCTCGGGTAATATCTAAAATTTTTTCTCGTCGAGTTCGCATAATTTAACACCAATCATTTATATTTAACAGTGTTAATTAAATAGTAACGACGTTATTTCTTTTTGTCAATACCATCCACTTTTAAATCGCGCGGTGATAAATCACTGCGCTGCCGCTAGATGCGCCCCCTATGGGGCTACAAAAAATGCCCGCAGCGCGTCACTGTCAGCCACCTGTTAGCATCTCATGACTCGCTTCTAAGCCGCGCCTCCTGAGCTTCCATCAGCGCACGGCGTCGATTACTTTTTTCCATCTTTTCCTCCCATTCCCCTTCATCAATGTAGTGGTAATAGTCCAGTCCTTGCCGCTGCATGGCGCGACGGTAGTTAATAGCGACGGCATCAAACTTAAGATGCAGTTCGTCTGCCAGATCAAAGGGCACCTGCTCTGGTCTTTGCGACTGCACCACGCGCTGATCCTGATTGAAAATCACTTTTTCAAAATCTTGCAGAACGCTGTCCGGCTGGTCAAGATCGTAGTTACGGCCAATGATGCAGTAACCGCAGCAGCGATTCTCCGAAATGGGCTGGCTCACAAAGAAGTAAACCATCCCTTTGGCGCCTCCCCACCCTAAGCGCAGCACGATTGTGTAGGGAAGATGCACTTCATACCGGCTGCGCCGCTCGGGTTGCACCACCTCCTCATTGGCAAAAACGGGAAAGTCGTCAGTATTTGAGGCTTCTGGACGAACGATAGTGTAATGCAAGACGTGGTCTTTAATTTCAACGGTGTAGTCTGGAACTAACGGCCGTTCTGGATCGCCCAACAGTCCCGGATGCACCCACGGGAAGTGACCAAAGTCGGTAAAGTTCTCTAGCTGCCGCGAGGCGTCAGCGTGCCACGGGAACGGCCCCGTATTCACAATCTTCCAATCTCCATTTTCCAATTCAGGGATTTCAGGCAGCTTGTAAACAGGGTCTTTGAGAGAAACCCAAATTAAACCATATCGCTCAAGGCAATGATACTTAATCGTGCGGGCTTTGGCGGGGATATTGATGCTGTTATTTTGAGGAATTTTAATGCACACCCCGCTGGTATCATACTCCCAAGCGTGATAAGGACACACAATACAGTCATCCTTGATCCAGCCCAGCGACAGCGCCGTCCCCCGATGAATACACACATCTTTCATCGCGTGGGGGGTGCCATCAGCCGTCCGCCAAATGACCAGCAGTTCGTCTAGCAATTTGACGCTGTGCGGCTCATCAGCCGGCACATCGTGCGCATAAGCGACCGGATGCCAACAGTGCAGTAATTTTTCAGGAAATTTAGACATTTTTCTCCTCTCTCTAACAACTCAATCATAGGAACCAAACACAACATCAGCTACTATTTTCGCAAGCCCCCGCTGATGGTGATGATAAATATCTTCAATGTCTTTTTGCCGCAGGTTGTGATAGTTCTTGAGCAAAATCGTTGGTTTCTTATCATTTCTATTTTTACCCTCACTATTTGATATAAATGAAAATTTCAGAGTTTCAAGTAATTCAGACTGCTTCAATAAACGATACCCTGACTGTTCAAACCAATAAGTTAAACTACTATCCTCAAAAATTGGATATCTTTGAAAGCTACTTCCTCCAAAGCTGATGCGATTAGGCAAACCGTCTTTACCTAAGCTCATTCCTTTCAAATCAATTTCAATAAATGCAACATGTAGATAATAAATGTTGACCATGCCCAATATTCGCTTGGTTTGAACATATTTATGTTGAAACCACATCAAATAGAAGTTCTCGTTATAAGAACCTGATCCCCTAAAGCCTAGGAATTGAGTTCCATAATTTCGAGCGGCTAAATAACAACATTGAGTTAATTGATCCACATCGGCTTTTGATAATAGCAAGTCCGTGACGGTTTCCGCTTTGATTCCCGTAATCCCCAGTTGCAGAATTGGTTTTGGAATTATGTCGTCCATTCGACCCACAGTTTTAATGGCCCACGAAATGATAAGTTTTCAACATATTCATATATTTGGTTGGGAACAAGTCGTAAAGTTGGGGTACGACGTGTCAGTTCTTCGAGGGTGATATTAAGCTCAAGTCGAGCTAGGGGCGCTCCCACGCAGTAGTGAATGCCCAGACCAAAGGCCAGGTTTCTCGCGGCGTTTTTGCGGTCGAGCACGATCTCATCCGGCTCAGGAAACACGGCCGTATCCCGATTGCCTGAATTTAACATCAGCAGCAAATTTGAATCTTTAGGAATATCAACGCCCGCAATCGTACACGCCTTGCGCGCCACCCGCCGCCACGTACAAACG
>JBCCFD010000388.1:0-7893 GCA_039029915.1 Chloroflexota bacterium | reverse complement strand
TTCGGCCGTAACGATATTGATGCGCCTTGGGAAAATACAGACCGCGCTGATGCGTTAAAAGCATCTGCTGCGAAACTGTAAATTATAATTTTTTACCTGTTAAAAAGAGCCCGTTGACTCTAAAAAAGTCAACGGGCTCTTTTTAACAGGTAAAAAATTATAATTTACAGTTTCGCAGCAGATGCTTTTAACGCATCAGCGCGGTCTGTATTTTCCCAAGGCGCATCAATATCGTTACGGCCGAAGTGACCATAAGCAGCGGTCGCTTTGTAAATAGGACGCAGTAGATTCAAATCGCGAATAATTGCACCTGGACGCAAGTCGAAGTTCTCATTTACCAACTGCTCAAGCTGTTCAGAACTATATGAACTTGTACCAAATGTTTCAACATTCACGCTAACAGGGTGTGCCACACCAATTGCATAAGCAACCTGCACTTCACAGCGATCGGCTAGTCCAGCAGCCACGATATTTTTAGCAACCCAACGAGAGGCATAAGCTGCACTGCGGTCAACTTTTGTGGGATCTTTCCCCGAGAATGCACCCCCTCCGTGGCGGCCCATTCCTCCGTACGTATCTACGATAATTTTACGGCCTGTTACTCCAGCATCCCCCATTGGGCCACCTACAACAAAGCGGCCGGTTGGATTGACAAAGATCCGCAATTTTTCGTCGACCAACTCTTGTGGCAGAACTGGATTAATAACTTCTTCAATGATGCTTTTACGAATGGCGTCATTGTCAATTTCAGGGGCGTGTTGGGTACTAATTAAGACAGTGTCAATTCGTTTAGGTTGCCCTTTGCTGTACTCGACTGTCACCTGGGCTTTGCCGTCAGGACGAACCCAAGGGAGCGTGCCGTTTTTACGAACTTCTGCCAATTTACGGGTTAGGTTATGTGAGAGATAAATTGGTAATGGCATGAGGGCATCTGTTTCATTGCAAGCATACCCAAACATCATTCCCTGATCACCAGCGCCCGTGGCGGCGATTTCAGCTTCTTCAGCATCCTCACCACGATACTCTAATGCTGTATCCACACCTTGTGCAATGTCAGGGCTTTGGCTAGCCACAGCAACCTGCACACCACAAGTGTTTCCATCGAACCCTTTTTCACTAGCATCAAAACCGATGCCGTTGACAGTTTCTCGCACGAGTTTGTCAAAATCAACAAAAGCGGTTGTCGTAATTTCACCAAGCAACAAAACAAAACCTGTTTTGATGGCGGTTTCGCAAGCCACACGCGCTTTTGGATCTTGTGCCAAAATTGCATCCAAAACGGCATCGCTGATTTGATCACACATCTTATCAGGATGCCCTTCGGTCACCGACTCTGATGTAAATAACAGAGAAGGTGCCGTCATAAAGTTTGACATTTAAACCTCCAAAAAAAAAGCCTCTTGACAAGTCAAGAGGCTGAAAATTTCAAAATCCATCCTCTTATCTTCCAGATAATCCGTCGGAATTAGCACCTTCCCAGAATGGGGGTTGCTGCAGTTTCATTGGGCCGTTCCCTCGACTGCTCCTGATAAGAATGATACGTCGCATACCGTTTATTTTTTTAAACGAGGCGAGTATAACCCATCAATGTATATTGTCAATAACTTCTAAGAAAATCTCTTCGATGGAGTAATTTACTGGCGATTCCTTACGGGGAAGGTTACAAGACCAAGATTTAGACATGTGTAAATTAGGTATTGGTAATTAAGTGTTCCGAAGTTTCTAAATTAAAAACCTTGGTAGCTAAAAGCTTCAGAACCTCGAGGAAACGAAGTTTTTAGCCGTCGTTTTATTCGAACTAGGAACTTCGTTTCACTTAAGCAATTAGGTGAGAATGGCACCTTCCAAATTACCAATTACCAAATTACACATTATTATGCCCAATGCTCTGCTGGTTCGGGCATGCCAAGAATGTTATAGCCCGCATCAACGTAAACCACCTCACCAGTAACCCCGCTGCTGAGGTCGCTACAAAGCCAAAGCGCTGTTTGGCCAACTTCATTTTGTGTCACATTTCGGCGTAGCGGGGAACGCTCTTCGGTGTATTTGAGCATTTTACGGAAGCCTGATATACCTGCAGCTGATAAGGTTTTAATAGGACCAGCCGAAATGGCGTTCACACGAATGTTTTCAGGACCTAAATCCGCTGCGAGATAGCGGGTGCTTGCTTCGAGGGCTGCTTTGGCAACACCCATCACGTTATAGTGTGGCACAGCTTTTTCGGCGCCATAATAAGAGAGGCTTAAAATCGTGCCTCCATTTTTCATTAAAGGTTTGACCGCATTGGTTAAAGCAACAAGGCTAAAGACACTCACATCCATCGCAAGGTGAAAGCCATCACGACTCGTTTCAACATAGGATCCCATTAAATCTTCGCGTTTAGCATGAGCAATGGCGTGAATAAGAATATCGATCTCCCCAAAGTGCTCGGCTGCCCGCTCCATCGTTGCGGCGATATCTTCATCTGACTCAACGTTACATTTATCAACAAATGAGACGTCCAGCTTTTCAGCTAACGGCCGTACTCTTTTTTCTAGGACATCAAATGCATAACTAAAACCCAGTTCAGCCCCGTGTTCATGCAGTGATTGAGCGATCCCCCACCCGATTGAATTTTTGTTGGCAATGCCAAAAACAAGTCCCTTTTTTCCTTCAAGCAACTTCATGCACAGTTTCCTCCGAAATAGTCGTTCATATTAGTTGGAATTTTTCATTTCTCCACTTCACTTCCGTTTGCTATAACCCATTCGGACAGGATGGTTGCTTTTTATGAAGGAAGTGTCATGTTTAGGACTTATGCTAATAGCGACCCTTGAGCCTGTCAAAGTAACTTTCTTTACCCTTCGACATACTCAGGGTGCGTAAGTCCTGATGTTAAGTCATAAAAAAGTTTTCACAAACCGTTTAATTAGAAATCATCATTCTTTTTGTGATTTACCAAAATGAAAGGTATCCTACTTTTCTTCCACAGTTTTTAGCTATTTTAATTAAGCAAAAGCATATAGCAGGACAGTTCAGATGACCACTATTAACCCTAATCCACCATCCCCCAACAAGAAATCAATTTTTGGAAAACCGATTAGTTTTGTTGGCATTACAGGGCCGCTAATTCTGCTCACGCTTGTGGATTTTATTGCCCGCTCGGCATATATGACGGGAAAAACGCCTGTTCTCCCTTTATTCGCAGCTTCACTTGGAGCAGGTGAGCTGCTGTTAGGGTTTATCTCATCAATTTCGACATTTACAGGCATGGTCTTAAAACCCTTAGTCGGGTTACTATCGGACCGGCAAGGGCGGCGCTGGTGGCTATTTGTGGGCACGTTTTTCTTTATCTTGATGCCGTTTGTGTACCAGTTTATTGAGTCACCCGAGCAGCTGATTGTCCTTCGTTTAATTCATGGATTTGCCACGGCGATTTATGGGCCAGTTACGGTGGCTATGGTGGTAGAAATGTCGCCTGAGAATAGAGCAGGGCGCGTAGGTTTTTTCAGCTTGGGTCGTACAGGTGGGTATATTGTGGGACCTGCTTTAGGCGGCTTTTTGCTCTTGAAGATGGACGCTGTGTCGGTCTACACGATTATTGGGCTAATGAGCAGTTTAACATTGATTCCACTGTTTTATTTACCAGAAACGGCCGTTTCCAGCCAAACACAAAAAAAGCGCCCATCTCTTTCACAACAGCTCAAAAAGAGCTTCAGCCATTCAGCCACCACACCGGCCATTTGGATAGCCAGCGGGTTTGAAGCTATCAATTACATGGTCACCTATTCAGCTAAGGCCTTTTTGCCCATCTATGCCTTAGCCGTTGGCCGGAACACGCTTGAGGCGGGCCTGTTTTTTACCGTTCAGCAGGCCGTCACCATGGCAGCCAAGCCCCTTTTCGGCTGGATAGGTGATAAGTGGTCACATGTTTACACCATTTTGTTAGCTATATTTGGAATGGCCGGTGCGTTATTTCTACTAACCTTCTCAGCGAACGTCATTTTCTTTTATGTCGCGGCGGTGATTCTCGGTTTGACAGAAGCTTTAATCATCCCTTCAACAACAGCCTTAGTAGCCAAACAGATTGATCAGGCGCATATTGGTACAGGGCTCGGCATTATTGGTACGCTGCAAAATGGGAGCAAAATCGCAGGCCCCATCTTGGCAGGCTTCCTCATTGCCTTAACAAGCTATGAGCAAACATTTCAACTCATGGCCATTTTCATTTTGCTGGCAGGGATGCTTATTTTTGCAAGAAGGTCGGTGTTGACCTAATTGCGAACCCCTAAAAGAATGGCTTGGCGCGTTGCCAATTGAAAGGCACGCGATTTAGAATCTAGCGGATGCTCAACTAGGTCTAGTAATGTGATTTTGAGAGGGGGAACGGCCGTTTCTTCTAGCACTCCCAATTTAGCAACAGCAGCAACTTGTTCTCTTACCGCACCAGACCACATTAGCAGATGATGTTTTTCAGGAAAAAGCGTCACCCCATTCGCAAATGAAAAAGTATCAGTCGGTTCAAGCAAAAGCGTGACACCCCCAACCTGCTCAGCACTTGGTGATTGGTCAACCAGTAGAGAGTGAACCAGCGTAGAGGGAATTTGCTGATTCAAACTCACCGACTCGCTCATTTCTAAATCTTCGAAGGTCAAAGAAGCTTTATGGGCCCATTTTTGATAGGTACCCCAATGCTCAAGTCGCTCCAAAATTTTGGAAAATAATCGAACAACCATCTTGTCTTGAAAATCTTTATCAGAATAAACTTGCTCGATTTGCACATTGAAAGGCACCCCAATAGATTCAAATTGTTGGGTCAACTGTGGAAGAAAGGGGACGATTGCAGCCGCCTTAGGGGATTGTGAAATTGAAAGAGAGGGGGTCTGACTCAGTTCAAGCCAAACCCGCATCTCTTCGTTATAAACCTGATAAATTGATTCTTCACCACGGCCAAGACGAAACGGCCGTTGGTAATGATAAATCAATCGCATCTAAACACACAAGCGTCATCGCTGTTGTGAGCCTTGGTCGAAAAAAGTCCGATCACGGTTTTACAATCCAACAACAACCTCGATAAAAACACCTATCGATTGGCGTTACTGTTCATATTGCTATTGCGGCTGCCGTCCAAATATTGGGCGGGATCGCGCATGCTTTGCGTGTGGCACCAACCCGTTTTATGTCCGCGATTGTTCGCCCCAGACAGCTGACCAGACCATTTTTCTGTTGTGCCATCGTCTGGATCGCTCAAAATGAGATCGCTAGCCCATTGGCAATAATCGTAGCGCCACCATTTATCAGTGAAAGAGGTGGTGTAATAATGCACCTCGCTTCGCGCCCATGAAGGAATATTTGCCAACCAAAGGGCAGCCCCATCATAAGTTAAATCCCAGTTGTAACCGCAACCAATGCCGAAAATCTGACCGAGTAAGGCTAAGTTTCCAGCCAGTGAGGTACCTTGATAAGGGGTACCAACTGATTGGATGAGACGATTCCCTGATGAGTCGTCTAAGCCGCTCCAATAGTAGGTATAAAGATGAAGGGCAGCTGCCCCACCCTGACTATGGGCCACGACGCCGAATGAGGAGAAGTTGTCACCATAGCTATCAATGAGCTGAGCAAACTGGTCGTGCGTCCGATTTTGATTGAGGTCTTGGAAAACAGCATAGTTTGAAAAGTCTGATGTCGGCCAAACCAAGCCAGAACAGTAGCCGTGAACGAGCATGAGCACGCCGCTACCAGATGCCAACGGTTGTATATCTGCAGGTGAGCTTGATGCCTCGGGGCGTTGGCCCATTAACATTTCTTCGGTGATTAAATCACTTGAAGCAATTTGAATGCCGTCTGGAGAGGCCGTTGCGGCATACTCAATTTGAACAGGCATCGCATCCAATTTAGCAATGGGAACGGCCGTATTCATATCCTGAATGCGCACATTGCGTAATTCAAACGGCGCCTGTGCGCCAGCTAAATCGATCCAGCCTTTGTCTAATGTCATTGGGATTTGAACACGCGCAAACCGCTGAATGGGCTCAACGCGACCACCAATCCAAGCTACCGGCACGGCGTTGCCAGCTGCATCGGTCCCCCAAACCTCGGCTGAGGCCATAATGTTATCAACCGATGCATTGGCAAGGGCACGCCCCCCTAGGCGCATTTCCAGTCGGTTTTCATCTAGCCAGCTCACGCGCGGCTGCCCTGAAACAAACTCAAATGTCTTATCCAAGATTGGGAAGATGTGTTCGCTTGTTCGTACAAAAGCCACACCGTCTGGTGAGGAACCTGACACAGTCACCTGCGCCGAATAGTTACCAGCAATTTCAGCCGTGTACGCTGCTCCAAACACACCATCACCCGCAGTGCCATCACCATGCAAACCGTCATCAAAGAGAGTTAGCGAAGTCGTTTGGCCATTGGGTAAGGTCAATTCGGCTGTGGCGGATTGGATAACGCCAGAAACTGAAGCGGGAACGGCCGTATCAGCCAGCAAGGATGAATCATACATGCGAGAGAGTAAGGTAATCTCATTGCCAACCAGCAGATCGTAGCTGCCTAAATTTGAATACAGTTGGTATGGAGAGTCAGATGAAACGAGTAAATAACCATCCACGTTTTCACCTGTGGGCAGCTTCGCTTGTGGACCCGCTGCCTCCACCTGAAACGCCCATTTACCAGATAAGCTGGAAGAGAATGTATACAGTTCGCCCCCAATTTGAGTACCGCCCATGCCTAAAACGGCCGTTTGGGATTGGGCAATCGTTTTATTCGTCGCCAAATTAATCTGCTGCCCAGTCGGCATCACCATCGACACGTCCCAATGAGCGCCATCAGGGCTAAGAACCATCAGCGAATCAACGTCGCGACTGTCAAAGCGCAGCTCACTTTGCCACTGCCAGCTGCGATCGGCCATTTGGCTAAGCTGCACAGGAATCATGGCTGAGTGTGAATTAATGCCGTGCTCTTCAGCGGCAGGCAAAGCAAGATCAGCAAACTCTGCGGGGCTAGCGGCTAGTTGTTTTGAAGTGGGGGTATTGAGGTTTGATTGGGCCGAAATTTGGCCTACCAAAAAAACCAACAAGAGGACAAAAAAGAGGGACAACAATGACTTGTACTTCACAAAACACTCCTTGATATTTGATTGTGGGAAAACGTGAAAGTGGCGTAATTCACAAAATTTTTTCTAAACATCTTAACGCGAAATGTAAATTACTTTTTATCTCTACGATTTTGATTATACGGATAAATCTATAAATGACATCTCTTGATGTAGCCGCCACCAAGCTATTTATAAAAGGCGCTGCCAGCGTAGGCGGTTCACGACATTTTTCCCAGAGCTTGTTTTTTCGGGCGGAGTGGAGAGGATGAGTTGGGGCATGTCATCATTGGTCCAGCTGATGGTGCGAATTAGCTCGGTGCCAATCCAATTAGGAAGTAAGGAAAATTCAACGCTGTGGATAACCTGATCTCCTTCGACTCGATAGCTACCAGAGTAAGATACAAAGCCAGAAACGGCCGTTAATCGTTCCTCATCGCTACTTCGAATGAGATTGGCAATAGCAAAGTTGGGGCGATCTGGTTTCATGAGGAAGGCACACATACGGCCGTTAGCATACATAATCGTTCCTTGGGCATCTTTGCCAAACGGATGGTTGTGATAAGCGTCATCTAACGTGCAGTCCCATTCTGCTAAAGTCCAGTTTCCCTCAAGCTGTGTCATCATTCACTCCTTCGTAAGTAGCTTATCAGCTAGTCAGCAGGTCAGCCCGTCAGCTTGAGACGCTGAAAAGCAACCTTTGATTACCTGCCTCCCTCTAGCTCTTGCTATTTACATTCATCTTTTGGTGCGGCTAAGCCGCATGTTGTCTCCTCTAAAATTGCTTGAAGCTGTAGGCGACAAGCAGTAAGCAAAAAATC
>JBCCFD010000387.1:0-7895 GCA_039029915.1 Chloroflexota bacterium | reverse complement strand
AATTATCTCGATGAAGGACATTGGCATTCAGGGGGAACGGGTATTCGTGGACGAGTCGGCGCACATCATCGAACCATTTCAACCTACTTTAATGGCTTGATTTCAGCTGGGTTTCAGATTTTGGCGGTCGACGAGCCTCACTTACCCCAAGGTGATTATGAAACCATTGAGGAGCAATGGTTTAGCAAAATTCCGAGGCTGCTTGTGATTGAAGCCCAAAAAGCGGTATTTCAGACAACCCTAAATTTAACCCCACAATGGGTATAGTCTCCTGATTTTGTTAGGGCTTACGCAAATAGCGGTCACTGAGCCTGTCGAAGTGACTTTCTTAACCCTTCGACAGGCTCAGTGTGCGTAAGTCCTGTTTGTGATGATAGCCATGAAGATATTATTGAAATTGGTAGAAGATAACCAAAAGAACGAGTTGCAAAATAACGATGGCCCAGAACCTGATTTGAAACGGCCGTTTTGCCGTCTTGTGTCGAAACATCTGTTGGGCAATTAACGCCCCGGGTGAGCCACCGAAAAACGACAGCAAGAATAACGTGTTTTCAGAAATTCTCCGGCGTCCTGATGAGGCAAGCCATTTGTCAATGCCAAAGGTTAAAAAGGCAATTAAATTAACGGTTATCAAATAACCAAATAAGAGATTGAAGTTCAAATGATTTTCACCAACCTCCGTTTATATTGCTGGGGAAATTTCAAGGATATTATTTCAAAACCTCTTTTAAGAAATGGCCTGTATATGATCCTTTCACCTTTGCCACTTCTTCAGGTGTGCCTTGAGCCACAATTTCACCACCGCGTTCGCCACCTTCAGGACCTAAGTCAATAATGTGATCCGCTACTTTGATGATGTCCAAGTTGTGCTCAATGATTAGAACCGTGTTCCCCTTATCAGCTAGCCGATTGAGCGCTTTGATTAACTTTGCTACGTCGTGAGAATGTAAACCAACTGATGGCTCGTCCAAAATGTAGATGGTGCGACCTGTGGCAATCTTTGATAGCTCACGGCTGAGCTTGATGCGCTGAGCTTCACCACCGCTTAATGTCGTTGCAGATTGACCTAAGCGAATATAGTCAAGTCCCACATCCATCATTGTTTGGAGCTTCCGCTTGATTTTGGGAACATTTGCAAAGAACTCAAGCGCCTCTTCCACACTAAGGTTAAGCACCTCAGCGATATTTTTCTCTTTGTAAGTAACCTGAAGCGTTTCGCGATTGTAGCGAGCCCCTTTGCAAATATCGCAAGGGACGTAAATGTCCGGCAGGAACTGCATTTCAATGCGGTTTTGACCTTGCCCTTGGCATGCCTCACACCGTCCACCCTTCACATTGAAGCTAAAGCGTCCCGGCTTGTAGCCGCGCACTTTACTCTCTGGCATGTTGGCAAATAGGTCACGGATGGGGTTGAAAAGATTGGTATAGGTGGCCGGATTTGAGCGCGGGGTACGGCCGATTGGGCTTTGATCAATTTGAATTACCTTGTCTAAATGCTCTAGTCCGTCGATTGAGTCAAACTCACCGGGCAGGGCGCGTGATTTATAAAAGTGCTGGTGCAGCTTCTTGCTTAAAATTTCAATCATGAATGAGCTTTTACCACTGCCGCTCACACCCGTAATACACACAAACTTGCCCACCGGAATCGTGATATCTAGATTTTTGAGATTATTTTCGCGGGCACCAAGGATTTTGATGACGTTTTCTGTATCTTTTCGGCGTTTTTCTGGAATCGGAATTGATTCGCGACCGCTGAGATAAGCACCCGTTAGGGACTTTTTGTCCTTTTGAACTTGCTTGGGCGTACCGGCCGAAACCACTTGTCCACCGTGTAACCCGGCTCCCGGCCCCATATCAACCAACCAATCTGCCGCTCGCATTGTGTCCTCATCATGTTCCACAACGAGAACGGTGTTGCCTAGGTCGCGCATCCCTTGCAGGGTGCGAATAAGACGAGCATTGTCACGCTGGTGCAGGCCAATGCTTGGTTCGTCCAGTACGTAAAGGACACCCATTAATTGGCTGCCAATTTGGGTGGCTAGGCGAATGCGCTGGGCTTCACCACCGCTGAGCGTGCCGGCTGTCCGATCGAGTGAAAGATAGTCCAAGCCAACGTTGACCATAAAGGAGATGCGGTCATAAATTTCTTTGACAATGGGTGTTGCGATTAGCTGTTGCCGTGGGGTCAATGGCGTCTTTTCTTTGTTCTGTAGGCCATCAGCCCAATCGACAAGATTAAGAACGGGTTGATTAACAATATTGACGATCGAGGTGCCATCAACCTCAACAGATCTCGCAACGGGTTGAAGCCGTGAACCACCACATTCTGTACACGGCCGATCGATCATGTATTCCTCCAGCTTATCCCGTACATAATCAGACGTTGACTCTTTGAAGCGGCGTTCAAGATTGTGAATGATGCCTTCAAACTGAGTCCGATAATGACGGGTGTCCCCCTGGCGATTAACGTATTTCACTGAGATGGTTTCATCACCGCTGCCATAAAGCAAGATGCGAATTTGGGCATCGTTGAGATGTAGAATTGGCTCGTCGGTGGGGATGTTGAAAAAATCGGCCGTGGCTTTAAGCAACTGCCAATAATAGCCAGATTTATCTTCCGTTGGCCACGCTACAATCGCTCCGCCTTCCAGCGTCAGCTCCTTGTTTGGAATGATCAACTCTTTATCAAACTCTTTTTTCGTGCCCAAACCCTGACAAGAAGGGCAAGCCCCATGCGGGCTGTTAAAACTGAAGGTTCTAGGCTCGATTTCAGGAATGCTGGTGCCGTCATAGGGGCAGTAAAGATGCTCAGAATACAGCTTGTCTTGGGGGGTGTCGCGGTCTGTGACGTCATTGATGATGACAAGACCGTTGCCCAGGCGTAATGCGGTTTCGATAGAGTCAGTCAAGCGAGACCGCGAAGATTGTGCGTCCTCGCTTTGGTCATCAGGTGCGTAGCGTACCACTAAGCGATCAACCACCGCTTCAATCGAGTGATTTTTATACCGATCAAGTTCGATATTTTCATCAACTTGACGAATTTCGCCATTCACCCGGACGCGCACAAACCCCATTTTGCGAATTTCTTCAAAGACGGCAATGTGCTGCCCTTTCCGATCTTGGATTAGCGGTGCCAAAATTTGAATGCGGCTATCTGTGGGCATCTTCTCAATGTTTTCAACGATTTGCTCAGCCGATTGTGGCATGACGGGCCGACCACATTTGGGGCAGTGGGGTGTTCCTACCCGAGCGTAAAGCAAGCGCAAATAGTCGTAAATTTCAGTGACGGTGCCAACCGTTGAGCGTGGGTTGTGGCTAACCCCTTTTTGATCAATCGAAACTGCTGGGCTGAGCCCCTCTATTTGATCGACGTCTGGCTTTTCCATTTGGCCCAAGAATTGGCGTGCATAAGCGGATAGTGACTCGACATAACGTCTTTGCCCTTCAGCAAAGATTGTATCAAATGCCAGTGAAGACTTTCCCGAACCAGAAATGCCTGTAATAACAACAAGCTTGTCTCTAGGGATTTCGACATCGATATCTTTGAGGTTGTGTTCACGCGCACCGCGCACGACGATTTTGTCTTGGGACATGGGCTTCCTGTGGGTGTAGAGATTGGGGATTGGAGATTAATAATTGGTAATTGGGTAAGTTTACGGAGTGTGAGTTGATTCTCGCCAATGCCCACTGCTGTTTAAATTTTCCAATCTACGATTCTATCATGTGGCGGGATTGGAAACCATTAATGTTGTGTTGGAAACAGGCTATTACCAAAGTCTGTCATACCCGCGAAGGCAGGAATGACAGGTCAGGGCGTTTTTATAAATTTCTCTACTTTGGTAAAAGCCTGGTGTTGGAAACAGAGGGTCAGTAAATATTGAAACTCTAGAAAACAAGCGTTTTATTCTCGGAATGGGGCGCGGATGACATCGATTGTGCAGATGATAGTTTCGTTGAAAATAAGTTCTTGGCAATTAACGGGGCAAATCGTTAGAGATACCTTCCTAGAAGACAGTTTGTTTAGCAACGGATGAGCCAATCTAAAGCATCAAGAGAAATTTGGTAAGCTTTACGGTGGAGAAACAGTCAAACAAGCATCACAAAGCTAAAAAAGCAAGAACCCCTTCTTTTTGCACGTACACCCTTTGAGCCTTTGTGTTAAAAACTATGGATTTTAAACTCACAAGCTGTCAAGCCAGAAATACTTTCCCTCTCATGAGACTGTTGTCAGAGTATCTTGAGAACAAGATGGATTTAAACGTCTCGTACGTCCATGATGCGCCGTGGCAAGATCGGTCGCGCTGGCTACACGCTGGGGATATTCAGCTGGGTTGGATATGCTCAAAACCGTATGCGCTTCAGCTTGATGCCAACCCCCGCTTGCTGGAAGGGATCGCGGTGCCCATCATGAAGGGGGATTTATATGCTGGCCAGCCTGTTTATTACTCTTATTTGGTTGTACACAAGGACAATCCCGCCGTGTCTATTTATGATTTAAAAAACGGCAGTGTGGCTTACAATGAGCCAGGTTCGCAATCCGGCTACTTTAGCTTGCTGACTGGATTGGCGGAAATTGGAGAAACGGCCGATTACTTTTCGCAATGGCTGGAGTCCGGTGCTCATAAATATTCGCTCGGCTGGCTCCAGACCAAACGGGTTGATGCCGCCGCTATCGATTCCACGCTTTGGGATTATGAATCGAGCTTAGATCCTCAGCGATTTGCGGATTTGAAAATCATTGGGCTGCTTGGCCCCTTCCCAGGACCCCCTTTGGCAGCTCACTTCTCGGTGCCTACCGAGATGCGAGACCAGCTGCGTCAGATTTTGGCCGAGCTTCATTTGACGCCCGAAGGGCGAGCCATTCTCGATGCGTCACATATCTCCCACTTTGAGTCAGTGTCTGATCCATTGTATCGTCAGCTGGCTCATGTCAAATTACCCACCCCAAAAATTTAGCGATCATCTTTTTTTTGAAATAATGTTGGAACGTGCCTTTTTGTAATAGGTTTAATCCTGTTCCGTATAATTTGATAGACAGGAGGCTAACTGTTAGCCTTGCTCAATCAGTTGAGGTCAAAAATATGGGTATGAGCGTACGCGCTTCTGGGATTAATGAACAAAACCTTGATCAGGATAAGGCGATCTGGTCTGAGATGTACCAAGACAATATGCCTCGGATTTATAATTATTTTCGATATCGTTTGCAAAACGACCAGGTGGCTGAAGATTTAACGGCCGTTACCTTTGAAAAAGCGTGGCGACAGCGCAGTCGATACCAAAAAAAGAGAGCCACCATGACAACTTGGCTTTTTGCCATTGCTAAAAATGTGGCCATCGATTATTTGAGAAGAAGCAAGCCGGAAGTCGCTGTAGATGAGAGCATCCCCGCCAATACCCAACCATTAGAAGATCGGGTTCAACAAAAAGAGAATTTAGATCAATTAGCCACTCTGCTAGATGGATTGTCAGAGCGAGAGGCAGAAATCATCGCCCTTAAATACGGGGCTGGTTTAACTAATCGTGAAATCGCGCGAGTCACGAACTTATCATCAGCCAATATTGGCATCATTTTATTTAGAACGGTGCGTCAATTACACCGTCAGTGGGAGACATTTGATGAACGATAAATTTTTGACTCAATTCCAAAAAGAACCTAATCCATTGTTAAAAGCGAGCCTGTGGCATCGTTTGCAACAAATCCAGCCCGTCACGCCAGACTCCCCTCAATCGATTTGGACAAAACGGCCGTTTCAGTTTGCGCTCGCCATTACCCTCATAGGATTTTTGACTGCGGCTGGCTTTATGCCACAGGTTCAAGCCCAAATTGAAGATGTGATTCGTCGAATTGGTGGGGTCACCATCAAAGAAACGCAAACGACCCCGAATATAGGCGAAGATGTCATTATTGTTCCGAACACCGTCGTAACTGGACCTCTTGATGAGATGGTCCTCGACTCCCAAGAAAGGCTGGGGTTTGAGTATGAGTTTCCAACTTCAATTCCGTCCCGATACGAATTCAGGAAGGTGACCTATGGACACGTTGGCCGCACCTCTGCTTCATTCCTCTGGATTGAAAACCAATCGCGCACAGGCTTAATTCTTGATATTAGGCGAGCTAATTCAGAAATCAACTGGCTGGTTGGCCCTGACAGTACGGAAGAAGTGACGGTGAACGGTCAGCCCGCCGCCCTTACTACTGGTGCGTGGAATGCGGATACAAATCGGTGGGATCAGTCTTTTGGGACGATTTCCCTGCGCTGGGAACAGGACGGTGTTGAATATAATCTATCAGGGATGGTCAACGCGATTACAAGCAATAGCCTGATTGATATTGCTGAATCGGTTCCTCGCCAATAAGAACAGCTGAACATGAGCCTGTTGTCCCCTGTCTCAGCAGGCTCATGTTCAACAACTGACGTTTGATGTAGTGAGAAGGCGTGGGGAAAACGGCCGTATTTCATCCAGTTCAAATGTAAAAATAAAATAGACTTCTCGCACCGAATTGACAGGAGGTGTTGATGTCAACATTAGGTGTAGAAGTGGTTGTGATCCAAGATGACAAGGTGCTGTTAACGTTGCGTTCTGATGTGCCGTTTTATTGTTTACCCGGTGGCGGTGTTGAGAACGGTGAAACTGTAGCTGGGGCGGCTGTCCGAGAGGTTTATGAAGAATGTGGTATCCACGTTCAATTGACCCGACTGGTTGGCGTTTATTCACGGCCCAACTGGGCAAATGGTGGAGATCACGGTGTGGTGTTTACGGCCGTTCCCATTTCGGGCGAGCTTCAGGCTTTAGATGGCGAAGTCGTTTCAATGGATTATTTTGCAGTCGACGCTCTGCCTGAAAACCTGCTGTGGTGGCAAAAGCAGCGCATTTTGGATGGGTTACTGGGAGAAACGGCCGTTGCATATCATCAGGATGTCCCTTGGCCGTTTGAAACATTAAGCTCGGCAGAAGTCCGCACCAAAATGAAGCAGAATCTATTCACCCCAAACGACATTGACCATTTTTTGAATCAACTCAAGAGCGCTCAAGGTGATTTTCGGCAAGTTTAATTCTATATCTTCCGTTTCCTAAATTGACTGTTCCCTAATGATTGATTAGGACTAATCGATGATTGGATTCCCCAGAATTCCCCTATTTAATAATGGGAGGCATCGCCATGCCTACTTATAGGAGCCTCTTCCTTACTATTACAACCGATATTTTGAAACCATTTCGTTTGATCTGAAACGGAACGCCTGATTTGTAGATGGGGCAGGCGATAAACTTGGTTTCTACATTCTAGCTGTGACCTTGCGGATATTTATTTTGATTTTTCCCTTTTTTGGGATCGACATGGATACGGCCGTATGAAAAAAAACAATCAGTTCACAAAGCTAGCCCTTATTTTTTCTATTTTTTTAGCAGTTCTTTTAATTGTTCCTAAAAGCTCGACTGCCCAATCTAACTCACCAGAAGAGATTCTGACCCAGTCTTGGACACTCGCTCAATCCAGCAATACTTATGGCTATCGCTCGGAGATTGATCAGCTCACCTATCCAGAGCCGAGCCTGCGCAATGCGGGTAAAGAGCCGAGCGAAAGTAACTTGGCGGTTGAAGGATCGATCGATCAGCAGGCTGATTTGCTGGAGATGTCTTTTTGGCGAGACGGTAGCTTTAACCCGGACACGGCCGTTTCCTTGCGCGTGGAGCAAGGGGAAGCATACGGCCGTTTAGGGGATAGCGAATGGGAAAAAGTAGACAACGTCTCCAGCCTCTTTGCGCCGGGGGGTGATCCACTTGGCTTTTTAGCTGGTGTTTCCAATATTGAAGAAGGCGAAATTCGAGAGATTGGCTTAGGGGGTGTTGACCAAGTTCGTCAATACACCTTTGAACTAGACGGCCCCGCCTTT
>JBCCFD010000386.1:0-7921 GCA_039029915.1 Chloroflexota bacterium | reverse complement strand
GATACGATGCCGATGACAACGCCGTGATTGGCCATTTTTTAGGTTTCCTCCCGACGACATTGGAAGCTTGTTTTGTAGCCGCTGTCGTCGATGGTGTGGGTTGTTTGGGTGATAAAGTAGCGACCGCTAAAGCGGCGCCCCAAGCCGTCTATCATGACGACACTGCCTGCGCGTAAATCTGGTAAGCCAACGGTTGAGCCGCTGCCCTTGATCATCTCTTTGGCAATGTTTTCAAGCGTTTCGGTGGCTAGCTGTTTGGCCTCTGCTTCGCTTTCAAGCGGCTTTTCGGCAATAATTTCGCGCCGCTTGGCAAATGATTTGTTGATTTTGCCCTGCCCACCTTGGTTGCCAACGCCTTTGATATCGATGCTGCTTCGCTTGGCGGTATAGGTGATTGGCTTCTTCTCTTTCATACTCCAGCCGCGCACAGTGACTTCGTTCACCTGCTGCGCCGTGCTGAGGGTGGGACGAAATTCTGTTAAGGAACGGCCGTATGTCAGTTGATACGTCACCTTTTTAACATTGTCCGAAGGGCCAAAGTAGAGGGCACTTTTCCCCTTCTCCTTCTCCTTGACAAATAGATCGTAGCCGTTGTGCTGCGCCCGCTTTGTTAAAAACGTGACGTCATACTCATTGTTTTGAAACAGATACTGTTGGATAGGTTCTTTCCCCATCGCTTGGGCGTTCGTTTCAATGTCTAAGCCTAGGCGGCCGGCTATAGTTTGGGCAATTTGGCTATCCTTTTTCTTTTCATACACAAATGACTGCTGTTCTGTACGCAATTTATGGATTAGGTTTAGGCCACTAATCGATAATGTTGGGCCGCCACCAGAGGGAAAGCTAGGCTGTAAATTGGTAATTTCACCGCGAATCATGAGTCGTAAGCGATCCTTGCCGTAATAGCCCATCCACAGCTCAACTTCCTTGCCGGGGTCAAACAGATCATCGTCACTGTATTGGAAAACCCGCTTTTGGGGATCCCAATTGCTGATGGTGATTTGAAAGCTGTCTATCTCGTCAATACTGTCGGTATACGAGACCGATAAGATATCCTGCACCACTTCTTGCCCCTGCGGACGACCGCGGATTTTGAGCTGAAAGTGCGGCACATAAAAATCTTGGCCTTCGTAAATCGGATGAGCGGACAATTTTTTCTCCTGTTTATCTAACCTATTCCAAAATTGGATCGCTGAAGGCGTCCAAGGGGGGAATAAGCAGAGCGGTCCCTGGCGTTAAGCGGCGTGGATTGGCGATATTGTTTAAGCTCGCAATATGCCGCCACGATCGAGCGTCGTTGTACTCTTCGCTGGCGATTTGGGTGAGCGTTTCGCCTCGCGTGACCACGCGGCGTTTGGTGTGATCGGCTGACTGTAAATTGAGTTCAGCAATCTGCTCTTCTACCGTTTTATATTCTTTAAAGGTGACCGAGACGGTGGCTCGTAGCGGTACGCCATTTGGGCTAAAAAGAGTGAATTTCTGCTGTACGTTTTCCACGATCCCTTTGAAGCTTAACCCTGCTCCCCAAACAAAGCGGACGCGAGGTGGGGCGTGGGTTTTGGGCTGGATTTTAACGAGCTGGTAGATGGCGTTGGTTTCTTGGCGAACGTCAACGGCCGTATCTCCCATGCCCTGTGCGGTGGTGTCAAAAAACAGCTCTAGCGACAGCTTTTCAGTTTGGCCGCGCACAAACTGCAGAATTGGCGAATCTAAACCCGGGATGGCAATCTCAGAAATTTGGGCCCCTTTGTCGAGTGAATATTCGGTTGGGTTAAAGGCGACTTGGATCGTTGCTGGAATGCCTCGTGAGCTGTCCACCACGGCTTTGTCTAAGATTTCGATGATTGCTTTTTTGACAGGCATGATTCTTATTCCCGCTCTTTTTATTCTGGTCGCGCACTTGACCGGAGCTGCGTCATTTCTTGATGCGCGTTTTTCGTTTCTTGATTTTGCTCAAGTCGTCGCAAAATGAGGGCGACAAGCTGTTCTATCTGTTTCGGGCTTAACGGCATGTCGCCATCAAGCAAGGTGACATCGTCTGTCATTTTCTGAATATAAATAGACATGAGAGTAGATGGCTGGCCTTAGGCAAGGTACTTGTGAGATGCTCTCTTTTGACAAGTTCGCGGTGCGTAACGCCAGTGATTATTTTTTATTGATTGGGTATTGCTATGAATTTATTTGCGCCGAGTCAAGCCGTGGTGGCATAGTTCAAATGTTTCAACGGCCACGTTGCTCTGTTTGGCGTCAAGTTCAGGCCCGCTCCATTTGCAAGGAAAGGCCCGGCTAAATTGCCACTCCATCACCACCTGACCGCCGGATGGATCATAGACAAGGATAGACCCGCTTTTGTAAGAGGTTGGCGTTATTTGTCCATTGACAATGTCCATATACCAATCCCACATTTTCTTGTCTGTAACGCCACGCTTTAGGGTGATGTTTGTTTGTTTGGTGCGGGTAGGAAACTTATGAACGTATCGATTTTGACCGCCTTCCTCAAAATCTTTGATTTCTGTTTCCAGCGTTAGCCCAGAGCATTCGCTAAATCCACCAGCGGAGAGACCATCAATTTTGATTTCAAAGCGGAATGCCATAAATGGGTCCGGCCGATTTCCTGTTTCTGCCATAAGTTTCCCTTTTTATGCTGTGTTTGTTTCCAAAAGCTCAATGCCGCCTTCTGTCCGGCCAATTTTGACAATCACAAATTCAGCCGGAATCGGCGGTTGCAGGCCGATTTCACAAATAACGCGCCCTTGGTCTTTTTCATAAGGTGGATTTGTTGTGTCGTCGCAGCGTACGAAAAAGGCATCGTCTGCCGTAGCGCCCTCGAGGTAACCGGCTTGCCAGAGCTGGTCTAAAAATGTCCTGACGATGCGATCCATGTCGCGCCAAAGTGCAGGTGAGTTTGGTTCAAAGACGGTCCACTGCATCTGGCTTTCTAGCGACTCAGCAATCATGTTGACCAATCGGCGCACATTAATGTAGCGCCATTCGGGGTCGCTAGACATTGTTCTGGCGCCAACGATGCGAAACTGTAAGCCATTATACGGCCGTATCACGTTCACACCGGCCTGATTAAGCTCACCGTGATAAACATCATTGATGATGAGCTGCAAATCCTTCACGCCGTAGAGGGGTTCATTGGCGGGGGCTTTGTAGACGCCGGTGTGGGTGTCGGACCGGGCATAAATACCAGTCACGGCACCGCTAGGTGGTACTGAGCGTAAAAGCTTGCCGTCTAGCCGAGTCGGGTCTGGCACTTTGAGCCAGGGGGTATAAACGGCCATAAAAGCAGAATCAAACTGATTGCGCCAAGCCCGCATGGCCATTGGCTTTTGCAGGTGGGGCGGCATGTCTACTATGGCCACGCGATCCCGCATCTTTTGACAATGTTGAATCAGCTGCTCAACAATCTCACGCTGTTCCTCAACATTAAAGGCTGGCGGGAACGTCAAGCCAGGTTCAGAAGCCGCTGGTGGGTCTGTTGTCGATAAATTATCACAACGCACCGGCCGCTTTGGCGTTGGCAGGGGCAACTGTTCATCCTTTGGCATGAGGTCCGGTATGGCCACGAGACCAATCTCATCAATGACCTCAAGCGTCTGCAGCCCCCACTCATAATCAAGCCCCGTAGAGCGCCCTGTAAAGTGGGTAACGGTTAAGCCCGTTAACCCATCACTGCCGCCGCTCAACCACTGTTGAGCAACGCGCTGTTCGCTCATGTCAAGCAAGGGCAAGCGGCGATCAAAAGTTAATGAAGCCGTTTCACGTGTGGCTTGCAGGAGCTGTGAGCCGTTGGTCGGGTGATTAAACAGGGTTTGGATAAAACGGCCGTTTTCTTCAGCTGTTAAGGTTAAGTTACGCCAAACTTCTTGAATGCCAGAAGGGAGCTGAACAGTTAGGTCAAAACGGCCGTCTCCCTTACGGCGGCAGGTCAGTAAAAGCTGTTGCCCCCAGCTGCCTGGTGAGCTGGCTTCGATCAGGCCATACTCATTGCCAACTTTGAGCAATGCTTTGGCAGACGATGCCGCGTCAATGGCAGAAGGCTCATTTCTGGCAACGCGCACAATCCAACAGGTGCGCCCACCATTTTCAAAAAAACCTTCCACCGCGTAGGCTAAATACCCCTGCGGGATGTGTCCACCAAAGATGGACGTGAACTGCACCCAGCTTTCGACTTTGGTTGGTGTCTGCACAGGACCCCGTTCAGCAATGCCAATAAAGGCCGCAATGTCTGTACGCAAGGCCGCAAGATTGCGATTGCGATTGTCAAGCCAGTGGACGTAAACGCCTGGGGTCTGCTGTGCCAACATGAGCTATTCCATTTGTATATCTTCGCACGCGATCTCTAATGTTTCGATAGCGACTTCGCTGCTTTTGGCGTTTAGGCTGGGCCCTTCTAGCTTGCTGGGCCACCCTTCACGGAAGTTCCAGCGGAGCGCCGGTTCTCGCGCCTCGTTTAATAAAACAATCGAGCCAGATTTACGCTGGGTTTTGCCATCCAGCACCATCTTGCGCCAATTCCACAAATCTTTGCTGTCTGTAAAGCCCCGCTTGAGAGAGATGTTGGTGAATTTTTTGAGTCCGGGCAGCTTGCGGACGGTGATGTCCTCGTTGCCGTTGCGGTACTCCACAATATCAGTTTCATTATTTAAACCGCTGGCTTCTGAAAAACCAGCGACGGTGACGCCGTCAATCTCAACTAAAAAGTTGAAGGCGCCATAAGGATCATTGCGATCGCCTGTTGCGGCCATGAGCTATTCCTCCACTTATGCCGGTGCTTCGGCTGTCTTTTGGCTGATACGGAAGATGACAAATTCGGCTGGCTTCACGGGGGCAATCCCGATGACGCAAACTAAACGGCCGTTGTCAATATCGTTTTGGGTCATTGTGGTGCGGTCACATCGCACAAAAAAGGCCTCATCTTGGGTTAGGCCCATCAGGGCGCCGCTGCGCCAAACGCTAATCAAGAAATCTGTCACAACCCGACGAATTTTGGCCCAGGTGGCGTCATCATTCGGTTCAAAAACCACCCACTGTGTTCCTTCATCGATCGATTCCTCAACAAACATAAAGAGGCGGCGTACATTGACATACTTCCATTCTGGGTCGCTCGACATCGTGCGGGCACCCCATAAGCGGATGCCTCGGCCATCGCTGCGGAAGTCTCGCATGCAGTTGACGTGACGGGGGTTCAGCAGGTCTTGCATTCCTTTGGTAACAGGCGCCTGTAAATCAACGGCACCACGAACAACTTCGTTGGCGGGTGCTTTATGAACGCCGCGCTCGATATCAGTACGGGCAAAAATGCCGGCGATATGTCCGGTTGACGGGATCAGGCGCATGCTGTTGATTGAAGGGTCAAAGATTTTTATCCACGGGAAATAAAAACCAGCGTAGGTTGTATCTAAAGGAGGTCGAAGATCCGTCACTTTACCAACAGCACCCTGTGGGGCTGAAACAATGGCAAACCGATCTTTTAAGGCTTGACATTGCTCAACGACTTTGAGCGTGAGCGCATTGTTTGGGAATTGGGTTTCATCTACTTCATCTGGCACGACGAGTAAGGCGATTTCATCAATTAATGATAATCCCATTAACCCACTAGACCGACCGAACTCTTCGTTGGGCGCGTTCGTAACAACAGGAGTACCGTCATCGGTTTTATCTTTTGGTGTTCCTTTTGTATCCACTTCAACCGAAAGCGGGACGGGCGTATCGTAGCCAACGAATGCATCCATATCAACGGCCAATTTGCCATCAAGGTCTTTACCACCAAGCGGTGAGCCTTTATATTCGCCGGTGTTATTGTCTAATGTGCTTTCTTTTAATTTTTCTGGGTCTTGATCCTTGGCCCACCAAGCTCGTACTAAATTAGAGGCATTATTAAGTGTGGTAGCTATGTTATTTGTGGCCCCAGCCGTATGCGTCAAATTGTCATAAACTTCAACGATTTCTCCATACTGGACGGTTAGCTTTTGCTGATTGGGCTGTGATGCTGGCGCAACAGTCACCGTGATTTCTGCGCCAGCTTGACCTCTGCCAATGGCGGCAATGGTTAATTTGTTGATCGTTTTTTGGGCGCGTTTGGCATCTTTGGCAACAACCCGGGTGACAAAACATCGTTGCCCCCCATTGATGAAAAAGCCTTCAACTGCATAAGCTAAATAGGATTGATTGGGAACATATCCACCATAAATACGCTGGAATTCCGTCCAGCTCGTGATAAATTGTGGGGATTCAGGCCCGCGCTCTGCCAAACCTACAAACCCAGCCGTACTGGTGCTTACCCCTTCGATGGGTTTTGCACCTGAGGAAACCTCCTCGACGTAGACACCGGGTGCCAAATATTCAGGCATCGTGTACCTCCTTCATGCCAGTCAAATTAAGAGCCACCTTTTTAAGAAGCGCCGGGTGGCAAAACGGCCGTTATGTGAACGGAAATAAATATCTATATGGATGATTGCTCAATCAAAAATTTTTGTTTGCTGGTCATCAATCATTATGATGAATGCCAGACCGTTGCTGGAACGGTGTTTGTGGCGTCGTGCGCCATTTCTACTTTGATGGTGCGGGTTGATTTATCTGGGAAGGTGACCCGAATCGACTTTTGCCCAGCTGGCTCCGATTTGGGAACCACAAACACCCACTGCCCCGTCTCATCCGTTTGATAGGTTTGTGAACCCAGCTTTACTTTTGCATGGGCGACCCCATTTCCATTGGGATTATGAATGACTCCTCGAATAAGGGTGGGGCTAAAGTTAGCCGCGGTTGGAAAGCTGTAAGCGTAGCCGGGCATTAGTTTAACGCTGAGCGGCTGGTTAGGTTGGGGCAAGGTCACATCGATCTCAAGCGACTGATAGTGTGGATTGACAACTCGCAGTCTGTGCTTTTTATTCTGTAAATACCGATTGCGTAAACGGCCGTCTTGCAGCTTGACTTTACCAAAAAAGAGACGGTAGCCAGAGCTGTTTTGCACCGTTATGAGCTCAATTGGATTGGGGAACGGTGCCAAGGAACGGCCGTTGAGTTCACCAAGCGCAAATATTTTTGTTTCTCCTCTGGGGCGAGGGGTCATTCCTTTCATCTTCAAATCTTGCTGGAAGGCATCGATTAGATCGAATATCAGAATAGCTTTTAGCGGGCGTTTTTCAAGAATCTGCATCAGCTTGCATACTCCGCGTCGCGCGCCACCACGGGCTCAACATTGATCAAACGCTTCGAATCAATTTGGGTAATACTGACCCGATAACAAACCGATAAGCGATATGGCTCTTGAAGCGAGTCCCAAATGCTTGTCAACTCCTCGATCGTTTGTGTACATAGAACAATCCGTAACTGCTCAGCGACATCAAATGCTGGATCATGCATATGAAGAATGGCATTGTCGTAAAAGAGTTCCAAAATTTTACCGATTCGTAAATGGTTCGTTTCGCTAACGCTGCCTAGTGGGGTGATCAAATAGTATAAATCTAGCATTAGCGGTGGGAACTGCCCGCTCCCATCAGGCCGTCGCCGCATAGGTTGATTTTTAGCGAACCCATTTTCAACAATGTGATAAAGCCAGATAGAGAGCTGGTTCGATGATTGCTTTGCCGCTTCAGTCGGATTTTCAAAGCTAATGGCTTGTTCACCTTGAATGCCAAGCTCCCGATCGTTTTTAAACGCTTTGAGAAGCGTTTGCCTTAGCGTATGTCCAGTTCTAGAGATGACTTTATAGTTACTCATTGCTCTTTTGAAATAGAATTCTTTTGACCCAATGCCTGAATTTTAATGGTGCCTGAATTTTTGGCTGATTCTCATCAAGGTAGAGATGGATAAAATTTAAAAGGTCTTCTATTTGATTAATCGACTGCTTTTTCCCTGTAGGTAGATGTTCAATAACACCGCGCCAATTTGAATGTGGGGTTGATTGGGCGTCTAG
>JBCCFD010000385.1:0-7944 GCA_039029915.1 Chloroflexota bacterium | reverse complement strand
TGTTGTTGTTTGCTTTGAAGTACAGTTCAAATCGTTTCGTATCCATCAAAATTTATTTGACTCCACTGAAGCTCAAACAAAAAGTTTTAATGGGTAAAAATTAGTTGACAAATTTTTCTTCGCTTAAGTATAGCTGACATTTTTAATTACTTTGAATTTAAACCAGTATAGGGTGATTTGTAATTATCAGACTTAGGTGTTCCGAAGTTTCTAAATTGAAACCCCTGTTAGATAAAAGCTTCGGACCCTCGAGGGAACGAAGATTAAAGCTTTCTTTTTATTCAAAACAGGAAGTCGTTTCACTTAACACACGCCAAGCGTGTTAAAAGATAAGAAGTTGCTTTGATAGGATCCATGACCACTACTTGGAGGAATCAAAATTATCTGAAATCTGGAAATTCACGGTCAAATATCAGGAAGTAGGTAAAATCCCGTCAGGGAAATAGGAAATGGAAGTTTTACGAACAATTTGTATATGGGGCTTTGTTATTTACTGTCTTTTTGTCTCTGTGTTGGTCTTATCGACAGTGGTTGTAAACAGTCGAGTTAGAGAGGAGAGTCAAGATATCAGGGATTGTGAATAAGTAAAAAGTGCTAAGAATTTTGACCTGAATTTCATCTTAATCAATGTATAAAATATCAAAAATGCGTAAGTTGTACCGATAGGTATCAACCCTATACTGACTCCGATTCAAGAAAATTCATCGAGCCAATCTGTTGCTTCGATTTGTAGGCGTGAGGTATTTTTAGTGACCCTTTTGTACCTCTCAGTTACAAAAATCCCATTTAAAGCTTAAAATCCTTTAGGAGTCCACCATTGATTGACGCATCGATCATACTATATGATGCTGTTGATTTATGCTGAATGTTATGATTAATAAAAAATCTAGTGCAACTTATGTTATAGGGCATATCAATCCAGATACCGATTCAATTGCGGCAGCAATGGGATATGCTTGGTTTTTACAAGAAAAAACAGGGGAGCCAGTTTTGGCGGCCCGTGCTGGCCAGTTAAACCCACAAACAACGTGGGTGCTAAACAAGCTCCAGGTTGAGGCGCCAACTTTGTTACCCGATGCTTCCCCCCGATTCGATTCGATTTGTCAGCGTTTGGATAGCATTACGCCTGAACGGCCGTTAACCGAAGCGTGGGCCATTGCTAATCGCACGGGTGGTATTGTGCCAGTTCTAAAAGAAGACGGGCGTCCCTATGGCTTGATTACGGGAATGAGCCTGTTTGGCCTACTCCGCGAAGGGGTAAGCGCCAAAGCAGATTTGCAGAAAGTAACAATGGCTGATGTGATGGATCGTCAATGCGCCGATGCGGCTGATACCAATGTCCCCAAATTTAAAGTAGGCATGCGCGTTCGTGATGCCATTCCTAAGATTTTGCACGAGGAGCGGAATGAGTTTTTGATTGTGGATGATAACGGCCGTTATGCAGGCGTTTGTCGTCAGCGCGATGCGCTAAATCCTCCTCGTATTAAAGTCATTTTAGTTGACCACAACGAGCCAGCCCAAGCGCTTGGAGCCTTAGACGAGGCTGATCTTATTGAGATTTTGGATCACCATCGCTTAGGAAATTCGACCACTCGCACACCCATTCGATTTACGGTTGATGTTGTGGGCAGCACGAGTACTCTGGTTTTTGAAAACATTAGCGAAATGGGGATGAGCGCACCACCGCAGCTGGCTGGTTTGCTTTTGGCTGGTTTAATTTCAGACACACTGCTTTTAACTTCACCAACCACAACCCCACGTGACCATGTTGCTGCTGAAAAGCTTGGCCGCTGGGCCTTTGCGGCAGGCTCTCCGCTTGAAGGTGAAACATTACAAAGCTATGGGGAACAAGTGCTGGAAGCTGGTGCTAGTTTAGCCTCTCGCACACCCGAAGAAATTGTTTCAACTGATTTTAAACTGTATGAAGCAGGTGGAATGAACTTTGGTGTAGCTCAAGCTGAAGTCGTTAACCGAAGTCAGGTCAAAGAGCATCTGTCGGCTCTCAAAGAAGCACTTTACAGCCTGCGTGATAGTAAAGGGTTGGACTTTGTTGTCTTGATGATCACAGATGTGGTGCGTAGCTCTAGCTATTTGCTACTGACCAATGATGTCCCTCAACTTTCTGATTTGCCATATCCTCGCCGTAAAGATGGCACTTTAAATGCAGAAGGAGTTGTTTCACGTAAACTGCAGTTACTGCCAACCCTTCTTGGTGCTTTAGAAGGATAGATGACAGTCTATATATTTTGTCACCCGATAAATGATTAGTTTTCCACAGATTTCACCGATTTCATAGATTAAAGATCGCTGAATTGGTTTTTTCCTAGAAATCTGTGGATGGGAATCTATGAACTTTTCATTTGTGTTGGGTAGCTACTGTTAAATTGAGTATAAGCGGAGGCTAAGCCTTTTGAAGCCGTGGTGAATTGCACCGCTTCGACTTCGACAGGCTCAGCCTCCGCTTTCTGTTGAATGCCCTCTCAGTTTAAGTGTTCAAGAGTTTCTTAATTGAAAATCAAATTATATAAAAGCTTCGGGACCTCGAGGAAGCAAAGTTTGTCGCCTTTGTTTTATTCAAAGCAGGCACTTCGTTTCACTTAAAGCCAATTAACTTTTGAAGTTAGACCACAATAACGGCTTTCCCCTTAATCTTTCGATTCATCATATCTTCTAGCGCAGTGCGTGCGTCAGCTAGCGGGTATGTTTTGTGAATATGCGGATTGATTTTGCCTTCACTAAACCATTGGATTAGCTCTAGGGTGTTTTTCATATTGATGGCTGGAAAACGCTGGGCAAAAGAGCCCCAAAAAACACCCACAATTTGACACCCTTTGAGCAGGGCGAGATTTAGTGGAATCTTTGGAATTTCACCAGCGGCGAACCCAATGACTAGATAACACCCTTCCCAAGCGATACCGCGTAGGGCTGGTTCTGCATATGCACCGCCAACTGGATCATAAATAACATCCGCTCCTTTGCCTTGAGTTAGCTCTTTGATGCGCTCTTTGAGATTTTCTTCATTGTAGTTGATTGTTTCGTCTGCACCGTACTGTTCGCACAGGGCCAGTTTTTCTGCTGATGAGGCAGCAGCGATGACTCTGGCACCCATCAGTTTGCCTAGCTCAACGGCCGTTAATCCAACACCGCCTGAAGCACCAAGTACAAGTAATGTTTCCCCTTCCTTGAGCTGACCTCGGTCTTTTAACGCATAGTGCGAGGTGCCATAAGCCATCAAAAAAGAGGCAGCGTGTACCATATCCATACCGGGCGGTTTTGGGAAGCAGACGCCTGCATTGACAACAATCTTTTCAGCAAAGCCACCCCATCCGGTCATCGCGACAACCTCGTCGCCTGGTTTAAACCCCTTTACCTTTTCGCCCACAGCTTCTACGATTCCGGCCACATCGCTGCCGGGTGAGAAGGGGAAATCAGGTTTATATTGATAAAGCCCTTGGATGATCAGCGTATCCGGAAAATTCATGCTGCAAGCTTTAACATTGATCAGTATCTGTTTTTCGTTGGGAACTGGGTCTGGCACATCGACGTATTCAAGGTTTGATGGTGGGCCAAAGGCGTTGCAAATCATTGCTTTCATAGATTAACTCTCTTTATGACGAATCTTATTCTCGACTTATGATATAAAAACAGGCAAATTCCCCAAAGCCACAACGTGTGACCAATCTGAATCACCTTCAGTAAAAACGGCGGCAATAGAAACGATGTTTCCGTTGGCAGTCTGAATAACGTTTTCCATCCCTTTTAAGGTGCTGCCCGTGCTGATCACGTCATCTAGAAGAATCACATTCTTGTTTTCAATGAGACGTTGGTCTTTTTCATCAAGGAAAAGCGTTTGGGGTTTTCCAGTTGTAATGGAGACAGTCTCCGCGCGAATGGCTTCGCCCATGTAGCTCTTGTACGTTTTACGGAGAACGACATAGGGTAAACCCATTAAGGCGCTCATTTCGTAAATTAAAGGAATGCTTTTAGCCTCGGCCGTGACAAGCACATCAGCAGACGTGTCTTTTAAGCGTTCAGCTAATGAAGCAGCGGCGGCTTTGACAACATAGGTGTCACCCAGCATGTTGAAAATTGCGATACGCACACCGGGCGCAACTTCAAACAGCGGAAAATCTCTTTTCAGCCCTGCTACCTCGACGGTATAAGTTTCTCGTTTTGTCATAATACGTCCTGTGGATTATTTTGATAAGTTTGAATTATAATTTGTTATGATTTTTCTCCAAAATAGTGCAGTTTTCCGGAAGTGCGTAGCCGATTATGATGTAAACAATCCGAAAACTGGTGTGTATTCCGCTCAACCAAACCTTGTTTGGACATCTGGAGTGAAACATTAGGATTTCAATATGAAAGGTATTGTGGTTAAGAATGAGTCTGAAGTGCCAACATTAAGCTGGCAAGATGTCGAAGACGTAACGTTTGGGCCCGATGAGGTGCTTGTTAAGGTACGAGCAACGGCCGTTAATCGGGCAGATCTCATGCAAGCGTCTGGAAACTATCCACCTCCACCGGGGGCTAGCCCAATTTTAGGTCTCGAAATGGCTGGTGAAATTTGGGCGCTTGGGGATGAAGTTGAAGGTTGGGAAATTGGCGATCGAGTGTGTGCTCTGCTACCCGGTGGTGGATATGCTGAACAGGTAGCCGTGCCTGCCGAAATGTTGATGAAATTGCCTGACGTATGGACGTTTGAAATGGGAACGGCCGTTCCTGAGGTGTGGCTGACAGCCTATGTTAATCTTTTTTTGGAGGCAGATCTGCAAGCGGGAGAGATTGCCCTCATTCACGCTGGGGCTAGTGGTGTGGGTACTGCTGCCATTCAGCTCGCCCGAGCCGTTGATGCAGTGCCATTTATTACTGCTGGCTCAGAAACTAAGCTAGCGCGGTGCCGTGAACTGGGAGCAGAACTTGCTATCAATTACAAAACGGATGACTTTTTAACGCTTGTAAAAGGCGCAACCGATGGGATAGGTGTTGATGTCATCCTTGATCCAGTCGGTGGGTCTTATCTCGAGCGCAATATAAAAGCCCTTAGTCGCTTTGGTCGATTGGTGAATATTGGTTTGCTGGGCGGTGTCAATGGAGAAATCAATATGGCACTGCTGTTGATAAATCGCTTGAAGATAGTTGGTTCAACCCTCCGTTCGCGCCCGCCAGCGGAAAAGATTTCTATCACGAAAAAGTTTGAATCTGGGTTTTGGCCCCTGCTGAAAGAAGGCACACTCAAACCAATTGTTGATTCCACATTTTCAATTCGTAACGCTCAAGAAGCGCATCAATATGTCAGGGAAAACAAGAATGTTGGCAAAGTGATTTTGCGAGTTGACTAGAAGAATAAACCTTGAAATGCTAAAAAGAACATTAGGCTTTGTCTTGTTCTTTTGATTGAGCTGTTTTTTTACCGCGATTGAGTTGAGTGGAGAGTGAGGCAATTCGATTTCTCAAGGTGTTGACTCGATCTTGAATACCTACCTCAGGGGGTGGCTCCTCTTCCGGTTCAGGAAACGGGTTCTGATCGAACATTTTTCGCCACGCATAGATACTTAGCATTTTGATTGTGGCCGTAATTGGAGTGGCTAAAATTGCGCCTAAAATGCCTGCAACTGTTGAGCCCATAAAGACGGCCACCATGACAATAATGGGGTGCAGATCCAATGATTCTCCCACAATTTTGGGAACTAAAACGGCATTTTCAACCTGCTGGACAATGATCATAAAGGCTAGAACAATGCCCGCATAGGCAAACGGTGAACTCATGCCTAAGCCCGGTTCTTGGAAGAAAGCCACAATAACGGCCGCTCCCGCGCCAATAATGGGTCCTAAAATGGGTATGAACTCTAATAGGCCAGAGAGAATCCCCAACGCAAACGAGTTTTGTACGCCCATCATTGCTAATCCAATCCAGACGATTAGAAAGATAACGATTCCCAGAATGACCTGACCGCGTAAATAAGCGCTCCAAATACGGCCGAATTCTCGCATCATTCGTTCAGCATCTTTTTGGTAACCAGGCAAGTGAGCCACACGAGCGACGCGATTGCCTAAACCTGGTATCTCAATTGCGATGTAAATTGAAATCACGAAGATAAAGAGAATGGCTGTTAGCCAAGCGATCGTTGCCCCAGCAGCAGACTGAATAATTTGAGTGCTTTGCCCGACAACCGGATTCACTAAACTTAAAAGCTGATCAGTAATAACCTGTAGGTCGAGTATGGCAGATAAGTTGATGGTAAATCTATCAAATAGGGTGACGGTGGGTGTTTCTTCGAGAAAAGTTGTGATTTGGGCGGTGATGCCATTAATGTAGTCGGGAACTTGGACGATTAGGGTGGTAACTTGATTGATGGCGGCTAGACTAAGGGCAACAACTGCCGTTATCACGCCTCCTGCGAGCAATAAATACACAATAATAATGCTTGTGCCGCGCTGTAGGGGTGTCCTTGAATCCAAAAACACAATAATAGGATTCAAAATGTATGCCAAAATAGCGGCTCCCACAATTTGCCCCACGAGTGATTGGAAGGTGTAGACCACATAAATAAGTAAAATAATGGCCGCGACAGTCACTATAAATTTTGTTGTGGCACTCCAAGGTGGGGATTCTTGAGTTTCAAACTCATCTGTCATTATTGCTCAACCTCATACACTAAAAATAGTGGGTCACCATAAACCCCTGAAAATGAACTTACCGTTCCCCCAGGATATTGTACCTGAAAACCGTCGAGTTCTGTGGCTCTTTCCGGCAAAATGATAAATAAGAGCCGATCTGTCGTCGCGGCGGGAATGGCTGTTTCCCCAATATTAACGTCGTAAAGATTGATGCCACGACGGAAAGATTGAGCAATAAAGGTAATGGTTGGGAAATCTGAGAACATGCTGGGGGCACCAAGGAAGTAGGCGGTGGCGGGTTCATCTTGATTTTCAAGGTAGTGGGCCATCACATCCGCGATTTCGGTGTTTCTGTCACCCAGCTGAATATCGTTGCGAAAACGGCCGTAATAAAAGAAGAGATCTCCCATAATAAACAGCACGGCTAAAATGATCAGCATGGGTTTAAGGTAGACTTTAAAGTTTGCTTGCATAGTGTCGGGCAGGGCATTGAGTAGAAATTGAGTGTAGGTGTCTAAGGCCACTGCGGCAAGGATCATGATAGCTGGAATGGCCATAACCAAGCGGTGGCTATTGGGCAAATCGATTAAAAATGCACCGGCAAACAGCATAACGGTAACGACCCAAAGGACTACTGTTCTAAATTTGTTTTCTCCAAATTTAAAGAGGGCAATGATTAGCCCTAAGCTAAAAAAGAGACCAGCCCCAAAGCTGAGCAGGGATTCTGGCGAGCGATAAGATGGGCTGCGATCGATGCCTCCATTAAATGCGGTGATGGATTGCCAAATTTGCTGACGCAAAACGGCCGTTTCTGATAGCCCTGCCCGGATAGCTTGGTCGGCAAGCCAGCCAGATTGGTCAGAAAAAATGCCCAGCTGAACGGCGCGCTCACTCACAATGCCAGCATTGCTATTGTAAAAAAGCATTTGGGGCAATGCTACGACCAGCGCCAGCAGCGCCGCCGCAAGAATATTTCGGAACTGGCTTTGAAATTGGGTTCGGTTGATCAATAAAGCGAAAACTAGAAGGAGCAGCAGGATAATGGGTAATAATCGAGAGCTTGTGAACAGATAAGCGTTTAACCCAATAAATAGTCCACCTAAAATCCAAACCCGCCGCGTTTTTGTGGTATCCGAAGGCTCCTGCCAAGCGATAGCAACTGTGCCCAATGCCAAAAGCGCAAAAAGCGCATCCCAAACATTAGTCATGCCGAGACGGCTGTAGTGTATGTGAAAATGGGAGCCAGTGAGCAAGATAGCGGCCACTAAGGCGACTGTTTCATTCCACAATTTTTTAGCAATAATAAACACGGCCGTTACCGTT
>JBCCFD010000384.1:0-7953 GCA_039029915.1 Chloroflexota bacterium | reverse complement strand
CCATGGCGCGTTGCGGATAGGAGTGAAACCCTCGGCTATCGCCCAGAAAGCCATTAAGCAAGTGATGCCCAGAATCAGGCGGACGACTATAAGAGAAGGTCTCTTGTTGAGAACAAGAAGCATTGATGTCATTCAATATTTAGTTGAGCAGTGCCAACAAGATTTGAACAAGGCATACGATGGCGTCTATCCCTTGATTCAATATTCTACGCTTAGCAAAGTTGCTTCAAGTCGAAAATGGGCCTTCGAACTCATTCAAGATATCTTGAAGCTAGGCTACCCGCTGAATTTAGACATCACTGATGACGATGGTAAAACGATAAAAGAAAGGATCGCCATTTTAGAGGAGCAGTACAAGCGAGATCATAAAATATATCGTTCATAGAGCATCCTCTAGAATTCTCAGGAGCGACTGGCCCATTTAGCTAGCTTTGAAAACAGATCGCGAAAGATAGGATCTCGCTCAACGTAATACTCACAGCGAATGAGATGGCGAGATGAATCAAAGGACCACGTTAACGGCCGTTCATCCCAAATTGTCCGTACATCCATCTCAACCTTCCCAGCACCGCGCTGAGCAATAATGGGGCTCGCTACAACCTGTGACGGCACCCAATCAGCATTAATCAGGTACGCAATCGCCACCACATCCCAAATCTCCTTCGACCATCCAAAATGATCGTCACTATACGCTTTAAACGTCTCCGCTAAGAAATCACCAATCGCTCCCTGACCCTGAACATATCGTTCAATTTCCGAAACGGTTGAGCGCAAATGGGTTGTTACCCCACCACAAGGTATCAAATGTAACGGCACGCCACAATCCAAAACAACCCTCGATGCCATTACATCACCAGCTAAATTAAATTCCGTCGCATGAGGCCAATGGAGCGCCTGCCCCCCCAGCCACACAACAACAATTTTCTCAATAATCTTTGGTTCAATCAGAAGCGCCGAAGCAATATTAGTCAACGCCCCAATCGCCACCACGTAAAGTGGTTCCGTGCTAGCCATCGCTCTATTGATCAAGTCAATCACCGCCTCGCTTTGCCCAGGCTGAGCGACATCCTCTAAAAAATCAGTCGAACCATAATAAGCAAACCCATCTGCAGACCGATCTAGCCGATCCAGCAGGCGCAAAATCTCATCGTAGCTTTTTTCCATACCATCACGAGCACTTGTCGATCGATCATTAAAAAACGGTGCCGCATAAATCGCCTCAACGGTCAGTTTTTCAGGGGAAAGCAAAGCATGAACCACAGCAAACTGATCGTCAATCTCATTGTAGGTGTCCGTATCCAAAACCATGCGAACTTTCCCTTTAGGTGGGTTTAATCGCTTCAATCGTAATTCATCAGATATTGTTGGAAACTGCATCATTATCCTCCTCAACTTCTACCAATCATATTCGAGATTATCCATGAAACAAAAAGACCTCTGCGGTTTAAAAACCACAGAGGTCTACTTATTGTACATATGGGTAAGAAAAATTAGGCGGCCGCGGCCATTTGCAGCTCAAAGATATATTGCGCCCAACCAACAAAAATAAGTAAATTAAGCTCTGCTGGTGCCGGATCATCAGAAACCACGGTGATTGTGCCAGTTGTGCCCCATCTCCCCAGCTCTAATTTCGCAATTTTGAATTCATCTGCTGTGGTTAAGAGCCATTTGTAATTCCAAAAGTCAATTTTTTTCCACACATAAGAATTGCCGTTTAAAAAATCAACGGTGGCACCCCCACCCCACGTATGAGGCTTAATCTTAGCTGGTTCAAAATCAATCTCGCTGCTTTCAGCCTCAATGCGCATATTAAAGATGCCCTTTGGGCGCAAAATAAATAAAGGTTCATCTGCACCCGTTAAATAAATAGAAGCATCTTGCTTAAAAATACCGCTCTCTTGGCGAAAATGAGCAATGGGTTCCTCACCGTTATAAAGTGTGTACGAGCTTTTAAAAATGCCGTCCCCTCGCCAAATAAGCGGTTCATAAAGTAGCCTACTAAATTTTTTCTGCATTACCACCTCACAATCTACAGCGGAACAGTTTATTTGCACCTATCGATTCCTACGCAAATCATAAAATTTAGTTGCAGTAGGCCAGCCGTGAAGCACAATTATCTCTGGGCAAATTAGGTCTCCCAATCTAAAGACAATCTTTATTATTTTGCTACAGTTCCAATCATCAACATAAAGAGAAGAGTTTCCCCATGAAAATCACAAAAATTTCTGTTTATAAAAAAACGCTGCCGTATATAGATGGCGTTTACCGCTGGGGAGCTGGTAACGCCATATCGATGGCTCAATCTAGCATCGTCGTTATTGAAACAGATGCGGGCCTTAGCAGCTGGGGTGAGTTTTGCCCCTGTGGTGAAAATTACATGGTCGCTCACTCAGAGGGCGTAACGGCCGTTGCGGTCTATCAATAAAGTGAATAGGTTTAGCGGTGGGATAAACCCGCTACGCAAAAAGGGTAAGTGACTAATGAAGATAACACAGATAAAAGCGTATTCAGTTATCCTAACAACCCATGAGAAATACAATATGGCCGATGGCAAATGTTTCGACACCATCGAAACTATTGTCGTTGAAATTGTGACCGACAGCGGGTTAAACGGCTGGGGAGAAGTGTGCCCTATCCCCCACTACCTGCCTGCCTATGCGAAGGGTGTTGTGCCAGCCATTCAAGAGATCGCCCCCGTTTTGCTTGGCTCTGAGGCCATAGGCCCTGAAGCCATTATGGCTAGGGTCAATGCCTACTTAATCGGTCACGACTATGCAAAGTCAGCCTTAGACATCGCTTTGTGGGACTTAATGGGTAAGGCGGCAAATTTACCGCTCTATCAGCTGCTCGGCGGCAAAAAGATGGAAGCAGCCCCGCTTTACCATTCCATTACCTGTATTGATCCTGAGGAAATGGCTGAGATTGCTCGCAAAGCGTACGCTCAAGGGATTCGTCAATTCCAAGCCAAGCTAGGTGCATCCGGGGATTGGCAAACGGATGTGCAGCGTATCAAGGCGGTTCGAGCAGCCATTGGTGATGGGCCAATTTTATACTGCGATTGGAACTGCGGCGCGACCTCTTACGAAGCGATTCGCGTTGGGCAAGCGGTCAAGCATTTAGATGTCATGTTGGAACAGCCGTGCGTCTCGTTAGAAGCCTGCGCCAAGGTGCGCAATGCGACAGGGATGGCCATGAAAATCGATGAAAATGGGCACGATATAGCGTCACTGCTAAGAGCACATGATTTGGGCTGTGTGGATGTGGTAGCCTTAAAGTTATCGAAGTTTGGTGGGGTATCGGCCATACGACGGGCTCGTGATCTTTGTACAGAACTCGGGGTGATGATGGTCATTGAGGACACGTGGGGATCGGATATCACCACTGCGGCTTTATCCCATTTGGCAGTCTCAACGGACCCCAAATACGTGCTGAATGCGTGCGACCTGTCGGGCTATGTTTCACCCCATATTGCCCCCGATGGCCCAAAGCGTGAGGCTGGACGTTTACGGCCGTCTAGCCGTTCAGGTCTAGGGATTACGCCCGATCGAGATGTGCTAGGCCAACCAGTTCTTTCAATCACATAAATTCTTTCAATCACATAAAAGAGAAGAAACCGTTTAAAATAAAACAGCAGACGACAGCTTGACTCTATTTCTTACGTTTCTTGAACTGAGATGAGTCCACTCTCACCAAGCCTATAAACGGTAAGAAAAATTACACACCCCTCACCACATTTTGAAGATAATGCTGACCGAAAAATAAATACACCCAAGTCCTTCGTCAAAAGCTCCTTGGGTGTATTTTTGTTGCCAACAACCTTTGGGAAGGTTGCTGTCGCGCTTGTATTATTCCACACACGGCGTGCAAAAACCAGACCCCAAGCAACGACAATTTAACACCCTAGATGCCCCGCATCTACAACATTAAATTTGGAGTAAATCTATGAAATCTACTGATCATGCAATATCACGCCGTCACTTTTTGCGTCTCAGCCTAATGGGTGGGGGAGGGCTTATCTTAGCTGCATGCGGTGCCAACCAAGTTGCAACAACGGAAGAAAGCGCTGCTTCAACAACCACAGAAACTAGTGAAGTTGAAGAAAATCCAAATCAAGGCTCTGTTTTAATTGGAGACGTTCTGGATCATGCCTTAACGAGCGACGAATGGGCTGGCTCATTTGGTTTTGTACTCTTCCGGTTACATGAAGGCCGCGTAGATGGGGAACCCGTCTACTACATCCGCACAGACGCCTCAGACCCTGATTACGCCAGAGAAAACGGACTCGTCTCGGTTCCATTACTGGCCAATGGTGCTGATATCGCTTCGTCAATTTATCACTTTACCAATAGCGACCAGCTATCCGTTTTGAGTTCTGCACCCCATCATGACAACTTCGCCTCCTTATTTCACGTTAAAAACGTGACCCTAAACGATGATTCGCTCGTTTTAGAGTCTGCCGAAGCGGTTGAACAGGCTATCGCAGATGGCAATGCATCGGTCGAAGAAACCAATATTTTTGTGAATCACCCAGTCGTGCAGTGGCCCGGTGGCTCGCTTTCCGTTGACACAGAACAAGATTCTTATTTAGGAACAGGTCAACTTTTAGAGCCTATCAACCTTGATGAGATGACGGTTAAATTTAAACTTCATGAATGCTTCCCTAGTAGTCGCTACATTGTGACGGACACATCAGCAGCCCCAATGGCACCAATGATGAGCATTTCTGCCTCTCCACCAACCCAAGCCCTCGTTGAAAACGAAGGCACGGATGAAATTTGGGTATTCGCAAATGGTCTTGAAGGCAGCGGCGTCATGGGGTTCCAACCGGCTATTTTTGATAATCAGGCTGGGTCACCAACGTGGAGTCCGTTCTGGGATCATTTCACGGTCAGTTGGACCAATGAAGAGGACGCCCGCGTCCTAACCCGCTCCAACGAAATTCGTGATTTGATCGAATCAGGGGAACTCACTTTGTTTAACGGTGTGCCAGACAGTCATCCCAATGGTTTTGTAGTGAACTGCCCAGTACCCGTTATTGCGGCCAATCAATTTAGCGCATAAAGGTGATTCATCATGTTCAATAAACATTTCAGCACGAGCACAAAGCTAATCTTTCTGTTGATTGTCACCATTGCTGTGGCGGCCTGTGGCGGCGGAGAACCACCAGCCCCCCCTTCCGTTGATTTATCATTTCAAGGTAGCGATGATTTCAAATTTACACCAGCGGATGCTACCGTTGAGGCAGGTGCAACGGTGAACGTTACTTTTGAAAACACAGGGGTTTTGGAGCACAGTTGGGTTTTGGTATCAGATCGCGTTAATGTCGAGGATGCAACTGAAGAGGATGCGCTGGGAGGCGCGTCTACGGGCATTATCGCGACGGGAGAAACGAGCACTATTTCCTTCACCGCTCCACCGGCGGGCAATTATCAAATTGTCTGTGCTGTGCCTGGCCACGCCACTGGCGGCATGGTTGGGACATTTACCGTGACAGAAGGTAATTAGGTTAAAAGGGAGGAATTGGCTCTTTTTGCTAATTCCTCCCTTTTTTGAGAGTTATACCCAAATGGGTTCAAAGAATCTCAATGTAAATAAAAAGACGCTGATGCCGCCAAGGCAAATGATCAAGAAAACATGATACACTTTGCCCCACGTTGAGGCATCTCCCCAAGAGCGAACCAGCAAAGCAATCGCCCCTAGCGCCAGAAGCAAAATAAGCGGTATCAAAAAGAAGAGCGGTCTTGCACTGCCGGGATAGGCACCATAGGTCAGCATGGCGTTATTCCCAAAAATTTGCACAGCGAAGAATATAAACCCACCAACAAAAGCAATTACTAAAACACCGACTATCAGCACGAGAATTCGGCTAAATAAGCGGGCTTGGGGTGCTTGGGCCGGACTTTTTTCAACACCACGTAAGCGACGAATAAGGAAAGCGGCCGGCCATAATCCAAGTCCAGTTAATAAGCCAAGGCCCATTACAATAAGCAGGACGAATTGAACGGCCGTATTGGTATCCAAATTCGCGAGCTTGAGGAATATTGGAATTTGAATCGCATCTTGCGTCACGATTTCTGTGTATTCCACATTTTCAAAGCATCCCGTGTTAGGCGCTTCCGTTGGCTCATTCAAAAAATCAGCCAAAACGCGCCCACCGCAAGGCAGAACTCCTAAGGCAACCCCATGACTAGCGGCCGGATCAACATAGTTAAAGCCGTTTGGTAATGTTTCGGCAGCGGCAGCGGCAAAAGAGGGTGGCGTGATCGGATCGAAGCGACCAGATAGCAAGAGAACCGGAATATCACTTTCTACAGGGTCAGAAATCGTGCTTGGCAAGGGCTCTACTTCCCAAACATCACACCCACCTTCCAGTTCTTCCATTTCATAAGCGATTGAGTCTGCAATAAACGGCCGTATCCCCGTCAAATCCAAATTATCTGCCGAAAAGTCACTATATTGGGCGCAGAATACCGAAAAATACATCCCGTTTGCAATCGTGCGATCGAAGGCAAACAAGGGGTAGAGGTTTTGCAGGAACAGATAGTTTTCAGACTCCAAATCCTCTACCAATCGCGGGAAAATCGCATAAAAGTCGCCTAGGTAGAACAGTTGGAACATAATGCCTCGCATGCCATCACCATCAATCTGCACCACGACAGATTCCCCCGTTTCGTCATCACGAATGCGAAACTCAACGGGATTTTCGTTGAGGTTGGCATAAACGGCCGTTAATCGCGTTTCCAAATCAGGATACATCTCTCGACAGGTTGCATCTTCCTCACAAAAAGCAAAGTATTCATCATAGGCTCGATTTTCTGACTGAGGAATCGCTTCAGCAAAGCTAATTTGAGTCGGCACAACAGAATCTAAGACGACAGCTCGGAGAGCCGGTTGATTTAGCTGCATAAGATGTAACCCTAGCAAGGTGCCATATGACACGCCATAAAAGTTGTAGGTATCATATCCTAACGCCTGACGAATGATATCGACGTCTTTTGCATTTTCAAGGCTGTCAAATGCAGACAGATTGATATTTTCTTCATTGAGCAGACGGTTATAGCACTGCTGAAATGATTCTTCTCCAAGCTGCTCAATTGCCTCTTCGTCACGCAATCCAAAAAGCTCTATCCGACTGTCCCAAAGTTCTTCGCAAAGCAAATCGGGTTCCGCATAAAGTGTCCCTCGCTGATTAAAAATCACGATGTCACGATCGCTAGCCACAGGGGAAGTAGGGGCAGTGATGCCAAACACACCAAAGGCATCCCCACCGGGACCACCCTGCGCCAAAAATAAGGGGTCTGGTCGTGGTGCAATTCCCGTCGCATCACGAATTGCCACCGGAATGCGGATGGTTGGGCCATCGGGAGCATCATGCTGCTCAGGAACTGTCACAAACCCACAGCGAAAGCCTAAGCTTTCTGCGGTGATGAACTCAACACCGCCATCAAAAAAGCAGTCGGTAGGTGTAAATGTGCCTACGGCATTTTGGTTCGTTTCAATGGCATGGGTCGAAGAAACGGCCGTAAACATCACAATACCTAACAAAAAGAAAATTATTAAAGGTGCTCGAACAACCTTCAGTTCAAATCGTCCAATTTTATTCATCAATATCCACCTTTTAGGTAAACGGAAAGAAGTCATTTGAAAGAGAGGTTGGCAGAGGCTTTCCGTTTCCTCGGTGAACGAAAAAATTTGTTTGGGACTTGCGCACCCTTCGACAGGCTCAGGGTGCGCAAGTCCTGTTGTTTACTATTTAAGTAATTTTCAACAAATATCTTGAATAAAAGTAGCCAGATGAAAATCAGTTTCAGGAGAACAAAACCTTATACAAAGCTATTTTATTTCAAGATACTTTTTGTTCTCCACTTAAAATCTTTTTTCGTTCACATTTGTAAATTAAAGTTTTAAGTGAAACGAAGTTGCTGCTTTGAACAAAATCGCAGCTACAAGTTT
>JBCCFD010000383.1:0-7963 GCA_039029915.1 Chloroflexota bacterium | reverse complement strand
TGCCCGAGGCAATATCGGCACCTTGTATTTGGCCGCCAGTTCCACCGCCGCCTGCACGTCTTCCATCGTCCGCGGCAGCAAAACGCCATACGGCATCACTTGATACAGGCTGGCATCGGTGCTGTACAAAATGCGATTGACCTGGTCGGTACGCAGGTCGCCTGCTGTTTGCTGATCGAGTTCGTGCAAAAAGTCGGTGATGGGTGGAGTCATCGCTCCTCCAAGAGACAGGTCATTAGGTAATTGAGTAATTAGGGTAGTTTAGCAGGATTTTTGGGGGATGAGGAGGAAGGAACGGCCGTTTTTTCAGTAAAAATTTTGACTCAATATAATTTTTTTTTCTATACTAATAACCACTTAGGATTTCTCTCCTACTATTTTTTTGAGTTATACAAGTTTATTTCCAATGTTCAATTTAACCAGTTAGAAATGGATTTACAAAATGGCAACATTTAAATTTAGATTCCGATTTCACATAGCTCACGCTGGATTAATTCGTGGACAAGAAAAAGACCTGAAATTTTTACTACCTAATGGCCACGATGCCACCTTGCACTGTCTTGCCGCTGATTCAATCAGTAAAGCGACTAAATTTGTTATATTATCTGGTGGTTATTCATCAGAAACAGAAGCTCTTGCATATGGAACCAAGCTAAAGGAAGCCGTATTGTGTTATGGTACAATTTTTAGAGTGGGGGTTGATATTGGAAAAGACAAATCAAGCGGCTCTTTTTCAAACCAAATTAAGGAAAATCTGTTTAAAGATCAAGGGGTGAAATTAATTGATGATGTACATGGCCTTATGGCCTACTCGGAAGAGTCTCCTACTTCGGCAATTTCTATTTCAGCTACAGGTTTGATCAATGCAAAAGATGGCACCTCTTTTACTGAGGAGGTTTGTCGCATTTTATATAAAGATATTCATATAAATTCTCAAATAAAGCTTGCAATGGAACTGATGGCCGGATCATTTTTTGAATCTTCGCCTCGTGCAAGATTTTTGACTCTAATTCTCGCAGCAGAATCTATCCTTACCCCAGATAGCCGTTCAAGTGATGCAATAGCTCTTGTCAATCAATTGATAAAGACAACTAATGATTCTCTTATCAATGAAGCAGAAAAAAACTCAATAATTGGTACATTGAAATGGCTTTATAAGGACTCTATCTCACTTAGTCTTAGGAAAATGGCAAATCATTATTTACCGGATTCCACTTATGATGGCTTGTCGTCCGCCAAGTTCATAAAGAAATGTTATGATGCTAGAAGCAAATTGGTCCATACAGGAAAAGTAAATGAGCAAAAATTCAATATTGGAACATTAGCTGCTAATCTTGAACTCTATATGAAAGATATGTTGACCCAAATTGCTAACTTATAAAGTCTAGTAGTTACGCATTTGGTAAAATTTTCCATTCAACTGCGTAAAATCTAAAAGTCTTAAAAAAGAAGCGAAATATACTAAATGGCATTGGCATCTGTGTTTAGTTTTGGAAACCACAAATCCTTCCCCAAAAGCCCCATTCATGTTTTCTGAATCAGGTTTTTGGTAAACGGCAGTTTCCCCTTCTACCACAATTTTGGCTTTTTAAATGACCCTTTCGAATCAGACAAATTTTTAGGAAATTGGCTTTTTGAAAGAACACCTTTGCGGATATTTTTTACAAAGTCAACATTTGCCGTCAGCACTTTGCTGGGGTTCCGTTGTTGGTTAAGAATCCCAGTCATTTTCCCTAACTATTTTTTGACAAACTGAATTGGCAAAAGCAAATCTGAATCATTTGACACCACAACCGCCACCTCATGTAAATATTTGCTTTCAAAACTGACCACCTAAAACACAGAAGCCGCCCAATTGGACGGCCTCGCACCCTTTCGCCAAAGCTATCAGGGGGGATATACTGGTAACATACCATAAAAGATGAGCAAATTAAGGACTTCGGTATTTTAGTTTATTTACACGTAAGGTCTTCTCTTCAGGCACTAACCAGCGTCTAGCCAAGCGACTTGTAGGAAGTTCGAACGGACAATTATTGGAAAACGGCCGTTTTCCCAGCCTCAAATCCATTAGCAAAAACAGCTAGAATGAAACATTTATCAAGTGAACAAAGACAACAGCTTTTATCAATTTAATAGGAAAATCAAAAGCACTTATGACTCAAACACAGCAAAAATTACGCATTTGGGCATTTGGGGATGCCCACGTGGGGACGGATTTGAAACACGGCCGTTTCAGTCTCATCGATGCCATCCAACAGACCGAGGTTGGCACTGAGCATTCGCCACCATTCGAGTGGGACTTCGCCATTGATATTGGCGACATGTCCGGTGGTCATGAGGTACCAGATGACGATGAAGGGGCAGAGGTTGTGCGTCAACTAGAGGCACTGCAGTTTCATGCTCGGGAATCAATCTACAGCGTTTGCGGCAATCACGACCGGAGCGGTCTCGATGAACCAGACGCGTGGTGGTGGCAGAAGTGGGTCGATCCGCTTGGTGAATTTCCCCAATTTTCTAAAGTTGATTCAAGCAAACGGCCGTATCCCATCACGGGCACTTGGGAACGCTACTCTTTTGAGGTCGGCAACCTGCTCTTTTTGATGATGAGCGACCGGAATGAGCCTTCGCAGAAAATCGGCCGTGGCACCTTGGGCGGCAACCCCGGAGGCGTCGTTTCAGCAGAAACATTTACCTGGTGGCAAGAAATGATTCAGGCGAATTCTGACAAAATCATTGTTTCCGTTCATCATTACATGCTCAAAAATACAACCGTTGCCTCAGGGGAATGGGAGGGCATGCGAAAAGACGAAAACGGCAACTGGCGCACCCATTACCACGGCTACTACCCCGAAGGCACCCCCCAAGGGGCCTCCTACCTCTATTGGGTCGGTGGACAAGAAGACTCAGGTGCTTTTGAATCCTATTTAGCCAACAATCCTAGCGCCATCTCAGTCTGGCTAGGGGGGCACACCCACACCAATCCTGATGACAATTATGGAAATCGGACTCACATTGAACAAAAGTGGGGCACGTGGTTTATGAATGTGGGCGCCTTAACGCGCTGGCACGTTAAACGCACCGTGGTTCCCATGAGCCGTCGCCTAACCTTGATTGATGGCAGCAATGAAATTCTCGTCGAATGTTATTTACACACCGATCAATACGCACCAGTAGGATGGTACAAGCCAGCTGAGCGTCGATTAACGTTATCCAAGCCCGTACAGCTCTAAGCTTGCAAAATGATGAGGTCATTCAATGCAAAGGCAGAATAGTTCTGACACCAATAAAAATGAAAAATCCCTCGGCCTAAACGATCTCCGATGGCTACTGGGCACATGGACGCGCCACACGAACAGGGGGCCTAGCCAAGAAATTTGGCGCGAAGCTGACAGGGATGTTTTTGCAGGTCGTGGGCTTTCGTTCACTATGGATGGTCAACAAATTCGATTCTCAGAATCCCTGCTCCTCACCAAAATGTCTGAGGAAATTTTTTACATTGCCAAGATCGACGAAAATGAATTCCCCGTATCTTTCAAGCTTGTTTCGGGGTCAGCAAACAATGCTACTTTTGAAAATTTAAATCACGATTTTCCCAAGCGACTTGAATATGTTCTCGAATCGACAAATTCTCTACTAGTCACAGTTTCTGGAGAAGCAGGGCGTAGATTTACGCTGCAATTTTCAAAGGGGTGACGGATGGGAAATCCTAACAGCTTATATCTTAGATAATCCTTTATTATGTACATAAAACTTCGTTGCGCAGGTAATTTGATTTTTTTTCAAAAAAAATATTTAAAAACTTTGGAAAAGAAGTCATAATAGACACATGGTATTTAGTTGGGATGAGGAAAAACGAAACCAAAATTTAAAAAAACATCGCCTTGACTTTAAGGATGCACATATCGTTTTCGGGGGGCTTCCATTAACGTCTAAGGATGAACGGTTTGATTACCGTGAACAACGATTTATTACCATAGGCTTACTCCACGACAAGTTTGTTGTCATCGCGCACACAATTGATGGCTCTTACTATCGCATTATTTCAATGCGAAAAGCGACTAAATACGAAGAGGTGCTCTGTCTCAAATCGTTCCAAAACCATTAATGACCTTTACTATTGAGAAGAAGGGCCTCAGACAGAAATGCTTTTTCTCTTTAGAAGTTGTTACAGCTTTTCTACTGGAAATTGAATCTCAATGGCGACATTATCCATATTGGTGAAATCATGATATACCTCTCGGAATGGCCCATTCTTTGTGTAATGATTCGCCTCAATCCACTTCAGCACCGCATCGACTCCCTGCATAAAGTGATCCATCTTGCCTTTAAACAGCACAGATGCAACCTGCTCACCCGGTAACTCATGTACTTTAATCCGCTCAGATTCCACAATTGGCGTCTCAATAGGAAACGTCGCTTCAACGTCTTCCACAGTCGCATCCACAGGTGTGTGCCAAACTGCTATCGCAGGGCCAGCTTGTTTGCCATGTTTCTGAACATACTTGTGCGTTTCTTTAAATGCCTCAGGCAATCCAACTGGATACTCATTATTTTCAGTGATGGTGATCCGCCGACTGGCAACCAAGACCGGTTCAGTGGTTTTTAAAACAACAGCATAATTTGACATCATCCCTTCCATTTCAATGATTAACATTTGCAATCGCCTACGGTGCATTGAGGTTTTCATACCAAGTAGCGTGAGGTGAACACTTAATTTCCGCTTTCTTTTTTAATCCGCCTGATTTAAGATATAGGCATACGCTCATTTGCCTTCATAGTTTATCGTGAATCGAAGCACATAAATGATAAAAAAATCAAATTTGCGATGCAAATAAACATCGCGCCCCTATGATAAAAATACAACAACAAATAAATAGTCAGAATCAAATCAAAGTGGAGGATGGTCAATAAAAATAATCTTGGCCGTCTGTGCAATCATTCCACCTCAACAATCGATATCGTCCAGAAACTACAAACAAGCCACCGCTTTCGGAATCGGCACGGTGCTTTTTTTGTTGAAGGTGTCCGAAACTTTATACAAGCCGTTGAGAATGGGTTCTCAATTCTAACCATTGTGCACAGCAACAAACTATTAACAGCGCCTCTGGCTCGGAAATTTGTGCGCCAGCTCCGTCGAACGGGAACGCCAACTGTTAATCTTTCACCTGAGCAATTCCGTCAATTCTCTCGGACACCCAGAGCATCTGGCATTGGCGCCATTGTTCAGGAACGATGGACACCGCTTCAAAAAGCCTCACCAACTGAGGGGCTGTGTTGGATCATATTAAGCAAGATTCAATCGAGCGGTAACTTTGGCACCTTAATTCGCACTTCTGAAGCGATTGGTGGGGCTGGTTTTATCATCTTAAACTCGTCTGTCGATCCATACGCCTGGGGGACCGTTCGGGCATCAATGAGCGCCATTTTTAAACAACGGTTTATACGAACCAACATCAGCCAACTAGAACACTGGGCCAAAAGATTTCATGTTGAGATCATAGGCACATCTCCCCACGGGGACTCAAACTTTCATCATTTTAACTTTTCTATGGGGACTTTACTCTTCCTTGGCGAAGAGAAAAAGGGGTTATCCGATCGGGAAAAGTCGATTTGCAGTCAGCTGGTACGTATTCCTATGGTTGGGGAAGCAGATTCATTAAATCTCGGTGTGGCGGGAAGCTTGATGATGTATGAGGTTTATCGAAACAATTTTTTAAACATGGCTGAAAATAAACCTAAAGGTTGATTGCCATTCATCAAGTTCGCGGGAATTGTGTGGCCTGCTTTGGCAGGCCATTCAAATGTGCATTCCGACTATACTACTCGTCGACGGGCGGTTTAGTTTGGCAGCGAGATGGTGAAGATAGCCCCGCTGTTGTTGGGCGAAATGGCCGTTACGCCCCCATCATGCAGTTCGGCAATCTGCTTCACTATCGCCAAGCCTAAGCCAGAGCCGCCACTGTGCCGACTGCGGGACTTATCCCCGCGCCAAAAGCGATCAAAGACGTGGGGCAAATCCTCGGCCGCGATGCCGGGTCCGCTATCGATCACCGACAAATGCACCTTCCGTTTTTCAACAACGGCCGTTACCCGCACGCGCCCTCCCTCCGGCGTGTGTCGTATGCCGTTAGCCACAAGATTAGCCAGCGCCTGCTGGAGCCGATCCTCATCAATAGCCAGTAGGATCGGCTTCGCGGGGACATCATCAACCAACTTGACCGTGTTTGCTTCAGCCAGAGGGCTGAGTCGTGACACAACCGTTGTAATCACATCCCGAACGTCCGCCCGTCGACGAGACAGCGATAGCTGCCCTGAGTCAACCAGTGACAACAGACGCAAATCGTCAATAAGACGCGACAATCTTTGCACCTCGTCATGAAGCTCTTGGAGTTCGCCTGGGTTCGGTTCCAAAAGGCCATCTAGCATCCCTTCCAGATTCGCTTTCATCACGGTTAATGGCGTGCGCAATTCGTGGGCAACATCCGCCACCATTTGCCGTCGCGCTTGCTCTTGGTTGCCAATTTCAGTCGCCATTTGGTTGAAAGCCTCAGCCACCTTGCCCAGCTCATCTTGAGTTCGCACCGGTACTGTGACATTGAGGTCGCCAGCCGCCAGCGCTTGGGAGGCGTGACGCATTTGGGACAGCGGCTTGGTGATGTAGCGAAAGAGCAGGGTGCCTAGGATCAGGGACATGACACCAGCGGCAATAACGGCCGTTGTGGCCGCATCCTGAACCTCTGACAAAAAGTTAAGCCCGATTGCTTCAGGAAGTGTTGGTGCTAATAATTCCAGAAGTGGAATTTCGATCACATCCTCTAAAATGACCTGTCCATCCGGTTGTTGGATGAATACGGCCGTTTCATCAACAGGCTCGTCTGGAAAAACTGATTGATGAACTGACACAGTAGGCGTAGGCAAAGCGACAATCTCTTCACTGGCAACACCTTCGGGTCGTTCAGGAATGACTGGAATCTCTGGAAATTCCGGTATTTCAGGCATTTCAGGCATTTCAGGCAGCTCCGGCATTTCGGGGCGTTCAGGCAGTTCAGGAGACTCTGGTAAAAATCGCCTTTGTTGAATAATAATCTGGTCCCCACGGATTTCAATGTACGACCCATTTAGAAGCTCAGGTTCAACAATTGAGGGCAGCACATCTTGAATATACTGATTTCGTTGAATCACGTATTGATTAAAGGCTCTTGAAGTCACGCTGCTAATGACGCTGGAAACGATAATGAGCATCAGCAGGATCACCACAGCAAACGCCCCCATGAGTCTAAACCAAAGGCTTCGGGTTACCCAGCGAAACCGACGCCACGCTCCCTGCAAAAATCGGAAGACCTGTTTAAGGATAGCCCACACAAAGCTCAAGAATTTCCCTACCTTGGCTCTTTTTCCTGTGATGGGGCTTTTTTCTTTAGGCACCTGGTTATCCTCTGAGCGCAAGAATGAAATTCGTTTTTTCAGATTTAAGCGCTGGCGTATGGCTCGAAACGGCCGTATTTTTCTCAATCTATTGGGCATTAGGCAGCTCCACCTCATCCAGCCGATATCCAACACCATAAATCGTCTGGATTATTACGACATTCCCGGCGACCTTCTTTAGCTTGCGACGCACATTTTTAATATGCTGGTCAACGGCTCTTTCAAACTCTTCGTGCGCAATGCCCTGTACCGCTTCAAGCAGTTGGGTCCGGTTTAAGACGTGTCCTTTGTGCCGCATTAGGGTGGCCAGTAGCTCAAATTCAGTTTGAGTCAAATCTATCAATGTGCCGTTCAGCCAAACCCGATAGGCTGAGGTATCAAGCTGCAAAGCCCCTGCTTGCAACAGATCAGTGCTCGCTAAGCTCCCTTTGGTGCGTCGCAAGACAGCTCGAACGCGAGCAACCACTTCTCGCGGAGAAAACGGTTTGCTAATGTAATCATCAGCCCCCATTTCTAAACCAATTAGTCGATCCATCTC
>JBCCFD010000382.1:0-8027 GCA_039029915.1 Chloroflexota bacterium | reverse complement strand
GTTATTAGTGCGAACGAATGTGGCCTGTCAAAGATTAGACAACGGCCGTTCCCCCATATATTTCGATATTTGAAATTAGAGTAGTCACAAGGAGAAAATTTTGGGTTGGGAATCATTAAAATTGTGGGGTAACAGTGCTGCTCAAATCGAGCCGCTTAGTGGGGGAGTGGCGAATGACGTGTGGAGCGTCCGCATTGATGGAAAGCTGGCTGTTGGTCGGTTGGGGAAGCGGAGTGATAAGGATCTTGATTGGGAAATGAGGCTTCTTAGTTATCTTGATCAAAACGGCTTTGCTGTACCGGTCCCAATTCCAACGATGGCAGGCAAGCTATTTGCCAACGGACTAGTGGTGATGACCTACGTTGAAGGGGAGCCTCCCGAAACAGAAGCGGATTGGCAACGGGTTGCTGAAACGCTCCGACGCCTTCACCAACTGACGCGAGAGTGGCCTCAGCGCCCGGGGTGGCGCTCCTCGTTAGACCTCCTTCACGAAACATCTGGTACAAAAGTTGATCTCAATGCGATGCCGCAGGAAGGGGTGGCGCGGTGTAGAGCCGCTTGGGCGCGTCTGAGTGGGCGGCAAACGGCCGTTGTTCACGGCGATCCCAATCCGCGAAACATTCTCATTACCAAAGACCGCGTGGCGCTGATCGATTGGGATGAATCTCACATCGATGTGCCTGAACTCGACCTCGTTTTGCCCCACAACGCGGCTGGCCTCGATGATGACATGTACGATATTGCTTCTCAAGCGTCGTCTGCGTGGGAAGCGGCCGTTTGTTGGGATGATGATTATTCTAAAAAGAGACTGGCTGAAGTTCGGGCGATTAGTGAGAAAAGGAACAACATCAACCATGGTCCATGAGGCATATTTTTCACTATCGGATTAGGAGAAGGGCTGGCGTGTCACGTTAGCCAAGTGGATGAAAAGGCCCCGATTTTTACAATATTAATATTTGAGTTGGCCGTTACTATTTTCCCCAATAATTCAAAAATCGCATCATGCTGGAGTCGCTTTTTGTGGGAAACGGCCGTTACTTGATTTGCTCAAGCAGTTTCTCACCTTGAACCACAAAAGCCGTGCGGCCAGTTGCCTGACCGAGGGCAATCCCGTCCTGTAGCAGAGCATGAGCCTGCTCCAGTTTTGACAATTGCACAAAACAGTGGGCCATGCCAAGAAGGAGCGGTACCCGGTCGTAGCGCTTATTTTCACTCAACAAAGAGAGGGCTTCCTCGTAGCAGCTAAGCGCCTCTGGTATTTGGTTTTTCGCCAGTAGTAAATCACCTTCGACGCGCAGAAACCTGACTAGATATTGGGCCGGCGCGTCTGCGATTTGTATTGTTTTGGCTCGGTTGATCCAGCGCAGACCTTGTTCAACTGCCCCATCTTGCCGCTCGCAATCTGCTAAATTAGCCATAAACAGGAGCTGCTCGTTTTGAATTTGCTCTTGGCTGGCCCAATCAAGCGCATAGTGGAAACAGGCCTTGGCATCCGCTGTTTGCCCCATGCTAAGGTAAATTTCACCAAGCGCATCCCTTGTAATCGCCAGTGACCGAAAATCAGCCCCTGCCTCAAGAAAGTCGATTGCCCGAAGACAACTGGTCAAGGCTTCTTCAAGCTTGTTTTGATAAAGAAGGGCCGCACTCCAGTTGCCTAGCGTTCGCCCGGTGCGCGATTTTTCACCAATTTTTTCAAACTGCTCTGCTGCCAAGCCCCATGAGTCAGACGCTAAATCAAAGGACTCCATGTGATAATAAATCGTTCCCAAAAAACTGTGGGTAATGGCGTTGGTCCTGACATCATCACGTGGCGTTAGCGCTAAGGCTGACTGGAGTCGGTCGATAGCTGAATCAAATTGATCTTGCCAACCCAACACGTCTCCCATATCTTGTAAAATTTTAATTTTTAAAGAGTGGGCTTGGGTTGATGTCGGTGTTTCTTGCAAATAGAGGTTGACTTTTGTGAGCGCTTCATCAAATACGGCCGTTGCCTGGGCATAATGTCGTTGATAACGGTGAGATATTCCTGCCGTATAGTTGTAAATGGCATCAGCTAAGGAATTGTTGATCCGCGTGGCTAAAGTAGCCATGCGGCGCAGAATTTTTTCTTCATCCTGAGCACTACTGTGGGTCAAGGCATTGATAAGGTAGCCACTCATTATGTTAAGCAAGCGTGATGGGTTCGGCTCTGGCGTGGACGACTCATCAAAATGGTCAATTGCTTTTTTAAAATTTGTATATCTAGCAAACGGCCCGGCATGCTCATGATAGTCGATTAAGACATCGATGACCTGCCAATCAGGAATAATGTTTTTGCGAAAAACTGTCTGAGACAAGGCTTGGATAATGTTCTCATATTCGATCTGGATTGTCTGTAATGGGATATTGGGGTGTGGCCCATGAATGGCCGGACGTTGAGCCGCCAGAAGCTGCAGATAATAAGACGCAGAGGCGTCAGATATTTCTGCTTGTTGACCGCTTTCTTTTAGTTTTTCAGCGGCAAACTGCTTGGTATATTGATGCAGGTAATAACGGCCGTTTTCAACAACCAAAAAAGATTTATCAATTAAACTAGCTAGATGACCTAATGACGCATCAGCCACCGCTTCAGCCGTTTCATAGGTAAACCCAGAATAGAGTAGAGACAGCTTTTGTAGAGTTTCCTGCTCGGGGGCTGATAAAAGCTCCCAAGAGTGGTTGATGATCGCCCGCATGCTTTGATGCCGCTGTGGGACATCACGACTCTGTGCGGTGAGAAAGTCAAGATTTTTTTTGATTTGTTCGACAACCTTGGCCACTGGCAGAAGACGTGTCCAGCTTGCGGCAAGCTTGATCGCCAGCGGTGAACCACCAACGAGCTGGCAAATTTCCGCAACCGATTTTTTATCTGATCGCCAATCAAAATCCTTTTGCACCCGCAAGGCATTAGCAACAAAAAGCGCCATTGCGCTATACGTTTTTAAAATGTTTTCTCCAGCGAGAGACTTTTCAGATAGATTTTGATTGTCTGGATAAGGCAACCCATTGAGCGGATAAACCCATTCATCGCTGAGCGATAGCGTTTCACGAGAAGTGACAACGATTTTCAGACGCTGCGTACTCGTAATAAGTGTAGCAAGCAGACCTGCATGTGAGACCAATTGCTCAAAATTGTCGAGAATCAGTAAGATGGCCCTTTTATTCAGGTAGCGCACAAGCTGGCCTTCGAGGGCGTTTTCCCCCGTGCCAACCTGAAGCTGGATGTCGAGTCCGGCCACAATCGAACGATACAAATCTCTCTTTTGAGTAATTGCCTGAAGCGGAATGAGATAAATTTTGTCGAAAATGGATTGTTTGGATGATGCCTGTTCAAGCAAAGAGCGGCCAACTTCGGCAGCTAAAACCGTTTTACCCATCCCCCCTTGGCCCGTAATTGTAACAAGGCGGCAATTAGGGTCTTGTAATCGATTTGTGATCTCAACAATCTCTTGCTCACGACCTAATAGCTTCGTAGCCTGCAGGGGTAGGTTGTGTGAAATAACTCTTGTTTCTGATGGTTTTAATTGAGTTTGCGGCTTGCGCTGTTGCTGTTTTTGTATCTTGTTGTCACGAATTGAATCGAAAAGGTCAGATAGATCTTTTTCTGGCTCAACCCTTAATTCTTCCCAAAGCAACGCCTTGTATTGGTCGTATTGGCGAATGGCGGCTGTTTTTTGTCCGGTGAGAGCCAATGTTTGAATAAGCGCGTGCTGAGCTGCTTCATCAAGAGGATCAGCGGTGACGTTTTGCCGCGCAAAATCAAGTGCCAACTCATAGTGGCTTTGCGCAACGTGCCAATTGACCAAGCTTGATAGACCTTCCATTAAAAGCTGCTGCAGTCGACTTCTTTGAGCCGAATGCCAATCTTCAAAGGCGATGCAGTTTGGCAGATTAAATCCGGCCAAGAAATCGTTTCGGTAGACGCTAATTGCCTCGGCAAGCTGCTTGGCTTGTTGATCAGTTTCAATTGTTTGTTGTGTCGTTTCTAGGGCCTCGATTTCAGTTTGAAAAGAGTTGGTATCAACCCAAAACTCAATCTCAGGATTGAGGCCAATTTGGAGAGTATCCGCTTGAATGAGTGGGGCTTCGAGCTGTTTTTTCAACAGAGAGAGCTCTCGGCGTAGATTGTTTCGGGCGCTGTCGGCGGAAAATTCAGGCCAGAGCAACCCCTCCAGCGTTTCACGGCTCTGAGGTTGTTGCTCAACCGCAAGGTAAGCCAGCAGAGCTAACCCCTTACGCCGTTTAAATGGAATTGCCCGTTCACCGATGCTAATTTGAGGTGGGCCAAACAAAAATAGTTTATGCGCCATGGTATGAATTTTACATGGAGCCACCCCCACACACAATGTTTTTCAATAAACCCCAATCGTGCATTGAGCTGAAGGAATGAAAAAGGAATGGAGCGAGAACGGCCGTATTTTATCTTTGAATTATTCATTTAGTTCGCTGCTATTTCATTAGCTTAGCAGGGTGAAATAGCGGCCAAATTCATTCATAAGGAAAAAAGATAATGAATATTAAATCAAATCGTTCTATGTACATTGTGCTCACAAGCCTGCTGCTGGTTGTGTTTGTCTTTGGTGCACTCACCCTAAATCGGGCAGCACAAGCTCAACAGCAGCCGGAAGTGCTCGAGTTTGACATTGCTGAAGATATGTCTCGCTTTATCTTCAACCAAGATATCGTCTTTGAGGATGGATTCCCCGCTGACGGAAGCAACTTTATTACTCGGGGCTATATCTATCCCGCTGGTACCTTAACCGACAGCAGCGGTGTGAATCCTGATGGCTCCCCTGAATTTCCCGAGCTCGTTTTGGGTGAATGGATATGTGAAGGGACCATGATTAACGATGCTGCCCATGCGACCGAAGGCGTTTGGGTGTTCTCAACCCAATTCTTCCAGCTCAGCGACGTTCCTGGTGCTGAAACCATCAGCACTGTTGGGTATGAGCTGGCTGACCTCAATGTAGCCATTACCCGAGCAATTACGGGTGGCACAGGGGCTTATAGCGAAGCGCGTGGTGAAAGTGAACAGATGCTGCTTGGGTTTAATGCCTCTGAGGGGGTCAATCTTCGAGTCAAGTTAATGCCTACCCAATAAATGAATAAAGGGGCAAGCTGTGAAGGCTTTGCCCCGCCCACAGAAGTTATGCGCAATAAATTTCTATACCTATAAGGAATAAATCATGACATTAGCAATTAACAAACAACCTATAAATTTAGTTGATATCAATCAATTTGAAGATCGTTTAAGTGGTGACCTTATTCGACCCAGTGACAGTAGCTACGATGAAGCTCGGGCGGTGTGGAACGGTATGATTGACCGATACCCCGCTTTCATTGCCCGCTGTGCCAACCATGACGATGTGATTACGGCCGTTAATTTCGCCCGTGAACACAATTTGCAAGTTGCCGTTCGTGGCGGTGGGCATAATGTGGCGGGCCATGCGGTTTGTGACGGCGGCTTAGTCATCGACCTTACGAACCTCAAGCAAATCAGCGTAGACCCAGACAAACGACAGGCGACCGCTGGCGGTGGGGTGACCTGGGGGGAATTAGACGCCCAAACCCAACCTTTTGGTTTGGCCACACCGGGCGGCGTTTTCTCTGACACCGGTATTGCCGGACTTACCCTAGGCGGAGGCTATGGCTGGCTGCGTAACATGTACGGCTTGAGCTGTGACAACTTGATTGCTGCTGATGTAGTCACAGCCGATGGACGGCTTATTCGCACCAGCCTGACCGAAAACCCTGATCTGCTTTGGGGATTACGCGGTGGTGGCGGCAACTTTGGTATTGCGACCTCCTTTACATTTCAGCTGCATCCAGTGGGTCCCGAAGTCATGTTTGTCTTCGTACTGCATGATGGCAGCGGAGACAAGATGAAGGAAGCTGTTAAATATTATCGCGATTTTGCGGACCAAGCCCCGAATGAAGTGTGCACCCTTGCTGCATTGGGCATTGTTCCCCCAGAACCAGAAATTTTTCCTGAAGAAATTCACGGTAAACCTTTTGTTTTGATGGGCGGACTTTATGCAGGTTCGGTTGAGGCGGGACAAAAAGCACTGCAGCCCCTGCTTGATTTTGGTGAGCCTCTGATCGATTTTAGTGGGCCAACATCCTATGTTGAAGCACAGCAGGCGTTTGATGAAGATTACCCTAACGGTCATCGCTACTACTGGAAATCGCTCAACCTGGCGCACCTTAATGACGAGGTGATTGACACGCTGGTTGAACATGCCCGTCAACAGGTTTCACCAGCCAGCACAATTGATCTCTGGCACATTGGCGGGGCAGTTCGTGAGTTTGGCCCTGAGGATGGCGCATTTTTCGGCCGTGGCTCAGCATTCTTGCTCGGTGTTGAGGCCAACTGGGAAGACGCCGCCGATGATGAGGCAAACATCGCTTGGGCACGAAACATTATTGCGGACACTGAACGTTTTTCAGATGGGAGTCGCTATCTCAACTTCGCTGGTTTTCAGGAAGAAGGCGACCAAATGATGCGAGATGCGTTTGGCCCTCAATACGATCGCTTGGTGGCTTTGAAGGAGAAGTACGATCCAGCTAACTTCTTCAACTTAAACCAAAATATCAAACCTGCTAACTAACCTGATGTGTCGGTTTTCTTATCATTCCTTCTAGGAGGGACATAGCATGCTATGTCCTTACGGCTAAAATTAGTTTTTTTATTAGATGGCTGGGTGAATATCATTTTGCCCAGTCATCTGAGGATATAAAATCATGAATTTTGAAAAAGCTCTCTCTGAAGTAAGCAGTCACTCAGCTGGTGGCTCCCCATTTTTAATGGCTTTCGGCACAACCTTTATCATTACGGCCGTTCTCTCGTTCCTTTTGCCCGATGAAACCATCGCTCTACTGGCTATGTTCCAAGGTGGCATTGCTTTACCAGCGTCGCTTTGGCTCGAAAAAAGAATCAGCTGGCAGCGAATGTCGGCTGAAAATCCGCTTAAGCGTTTATCAGCCCTCTTGGCATTTTCCCAAGCAATGGCCTTGCCGGCTCTCATCGTTATTTTTAATGTTAATCCGAGGGCTATTCCAATTGTTCTGACCAGTTTGGCTGGGGTTCACTTCGTGCCATACGCTTGGCTTCATCGCACAAATCTGTACTTTGCTTTGGCGTTTGCTCTGTCGGCTGGCGGTTTTGGACTACAAATGCTGTTTGGAGCAACTGCATTTCATTTCAACCTTCTGTTTATAGGTATTGCTTACTGGTTAACCGCTCCATTGGTCTATCGGCATGCAGTTAAGGTGACGTCTTCAAATCAGAAATTGTCGAATGCTATCGGTGGATTCCTTGCCAAATAGGAGTCAAATGCAATATATTGATTCTGTCAATCACAGTCTGAGACCTGCTAGGTTATAAAATCTGGCAGGTTTACGTTATTAATGGGGATTGGCAGAAACATTGTTAAAGCAAATAATACAGTGAGGAAGCCATGCCAATAATCGATCACGTCCCCATTCCCTTGCCAGATGGCACCACCTTATCAGCCCGCATTTGGTTCCCTGAAACGAATGAACCAGCCCCCGCCATTCTCGAGTATCACCCATACCCAAAACGATACGTCACGGCCGATCGTGACGAAATTGGCCACTGGTATTTTGCTGAGCAGGGCTACGTTTCGATTCGGGTCGATATGCGTGGTTCTGGAGATAGTGAAGGATTTCTTTCAGACGAATATACTGAACAAGCACGGCTTGATGCAGTAGAGGTAATTCATTGGATTGCGGCGCAATCTTGGTGCAATGGGGCGGTAGGGATGTATGGCCTCTCTTGGGGTGGCTACAACGGGATTCAACTGGCTACATTAGCTCCTGAACCGCTAAAAGCGATTGTGGTAGCAGGTGCGACAGACGATCGCTTTGGGAACGACACCCATTTCCTCGGGGGTGTAATGGCCAGTGAACATGTGGGCTGGGCGGTCACTTTACTATCGTTTTTGACTCGGCCACCCGACCCTGAAATTGTTGGGGAAAAGTGGCAGCAG
>JBCCFD010000381.1:0-8045 GCA_039029915.1 Chloroflexota bacterium | reverse complement strand
GCTCCAACAACACGCTGACGCCACGCATAAGCTGGTGTTTGGGCATCATCCAATTCATCCAGTTAACGGTTTTTCAGGTGAGTTTCAACGTGAAGTAGGGCCAGATTACGGCCGTGTTCTGTGGGACATCTTTGTCAAGCACCGCGTCTTCGCTTACGTCTGCAGTCACATCTTGGCGTTTGATGTGCAGGTACATGACGGTGTTTTGCAGCTGCTTACCGCCGGGGCCGGCACGCGGTATCGAATGCCAGAGGGGATTGAATATCTCCACGCGGTCCAAGCTGCGCTGGACGAGGATGGGTTGCGCTATCAGGTGCTTGATGTAAACGGCCGTGTTCGAGAAAAACTCCAATGGCCGTTCCCCTTACCTGACGTCCAAACATGGCACCCCTTTCCAAACAAGTTCTTACCAGCCAAGAATAATGACCTCATTATGGGGCTTTCCATCAGCGGACAGGCCACCGATGACAAGCTTGGACACCCTCAAACGCTGCTGTGCGGTTGGGAAAATCAAGATACCCTGCCCACGTTCTGGTTAGGCTTGCGTGGGGCCGAACAGCGCCTCTCTCTGCTTATCAGCCCAGAACCTGGTCGCAGTCCACACCTGTGGTTGGGGCCGGTTGTTAGCAAAAAACGGCCGTTTGCCATCCAAATCGCTATTCACATGGGCATGGGGCCCGGTGGGATGCTGTGGCGTTGGGATGACAACTCTCCGTGGTCATCGATGCGAGCAGCCTCACCGTGGGGCGCCGAGCGGCTTCATTGGCCGCGGCACTGGCAAGTCGGAACAAATTCGTCTGGCAGTGAGCCATTTAGAGGAGCCAATCTACGCATAAACCAAAAAGCAGGAACCTCGTCTCATTTAAAGTAATTTTCTTTGGTAAAACGCTTGCAATTTATATTGAAATCTGTTATAAAAAGCACGAACGTTCGTTTTTTAAATTGAAAAACATGCGAGGTGTTTAATGAGTACAACAAATGTAAGCGTCCCTTTTGTGGTTACCCCTGAACTTAAAGCGTTCAGAACATTATTTAAAATGATCGATCCCGTTGCCCCCAACATCGCCAGCCGGATCGCTTTGCGTCTATTCTTGACGCCGGCCCGTCGTCAATCATCCCCCAAGGCAAAAGCCTTGTTTTCAACCGCCACCGTCACATCAACGACTCACGGCAGTCGTGAAATTGTTACCTACGTGTGGGAAAATTCTGGACCCAAAATCTTGCTTGTTCACGGGTGGGGCTCGGATGCAACAGGGTTCTATCGGTTAATTCCACCGCTCCTTGAAGAAGGGTTCGAGGTTATTGCCTTTGATGCACCAGCACACGGCCGTTCCGAAGGCAAGCAAACCAATGTGCTAGATTTTAGCGGCGCCATCCTAGATGTGATCAACCAGCACGGCCCATTTGAAACCGTAATTGGGCACTCATTCGGCGCCGCTACTTCGCTTTATGCCCTATCCGCAAATCCGAATTTGACCATTCAAAAAGCCGTCACGCTTGGTGCCCCGACTCAATTTTCCGAACTGCTAAACGTTTGGGCTAGCGTCCTGTTGCTCCCGCCTAAAATATTTGAAGGGTTTTTGCAAAAAATTGTTGACCGCGTTGGCGTCCCCATTCAATCCTTAGATATTGACCAAAAAGTCGCTCATCTTTCAATTCCCGGCCTGATTGTTCATGATCAGGATGACAACATCGTTTCAGTTGATAATGGGAAGAAGCTGGCTCAACAGTGGTCAAATTCAGAATTTTTAGAAACGAGGAAGTTGGGACATCGGGGTATTTTGCGAGATGATGAGGTGATTCAAAAAATCGTATCCTTTGTTTGCAAAAGCCAAAAATTATCTTGAAAAAAACTGCACTTTTTTTCACCGAGTAAATCTCACATAGCCATTCCGTTTTATTTCATGGTATTTTGTGAGATTTACCTGCTTCGATAATTTGTGAATGGCGCACATCATGCTACGCTAGTAGAGATATGGCTATCCAACAACAAAAAACAACGACCAAAGGGAAACAAACCCAAGAGACTATTTTGAACACGGCCGTTAAATTGGCTTCAATTGAGGGTCTAGATGGTGTGACCATTGGCAAATTGGCCGCAGAATTAAGCATGAGTAAAAGTGGACTATTTGGGCATTTCGGATCAAAAGAGGGCTTACAGTTAGCGATTGTTGAATCCGCTAAAGACACATTCGTTCGTGAAGTCGTTACCCAACTGCGTAAATTGCCGGCTGGCATTGACAAGGTTTCAGCGCTAGGTGAAAGTTGGCTAACCTACATGGACAACGATATTTTCCCAGGTGGTTGTTTTTTCTTGGCCGTTTCACATGAATTTGATAACAAACCGGGCAATGTCCGAGACGCCATTGCCCAATATATGCAGATGTGGCTCAGCTACATTGAGCACACAATTATGAAGGCTCAAAATTTAGGAGAAATCCAACCTGATGTAAACCCGAAGCAGCTCGCTTTTGAACTTCATTCACTTTACATTGGGGCAAATTGGAGCAAACAGATGCTCCAAGACCTCGACAGCACTAATCGTGCCAGAAGAGCGATGCGGTTTTTATTAGATTCCGTGGCCGTGAAGCTTCAAAAATAAGCCAATCCCATTCATCGCTGTCTCCCAAAATTAACACGCAAATGAAACCAACTTTTTAATACCGGGACTTTGGAGCCACAGTCGCGTCTGCGTATGATGATCCACAGTCGGAATACGCGCAACGGGCAAATGAACAAGGTCTGATTCATCGTGGTGGCCGTAAATCTCATTCACAACTGGCAACACGCGCTTTTTATCAATGCGCAAGCTGTTCGTCTGATTCAGAAATGCGTTCACCATTTGATTCGCATCGAGGCGACCGGTAGTCACAGTAAATATGGTATCTGAGCGGCGCATGGCAGCTAATGTCAAACGATTAATTTGTGACCCAGCATCCACAATAACCGTAATTTTCTGCTTCATCAAATAATCAAACAAATAGATTAGTGCATTCGGGTCAGGTGCTAAAGGAGCAGCTTGAAATTGCCCCGGGGCGGGAACGACAAAGAGGTTGGTATGATGCTTTTGAATAAAGCGATCTGCATTTTGTTTCTCAAAATGTTCTTTTTGAAGTTTTAAGAAATCAACGATATTTGCACTCGTTTGAAGATTCAGCTTTTGGGCAATTCCGCCAAGGGGCAGATTTAGATCGAGCAAAACCGTTTCTTGTTCGTATTGGATTGAGACTGCTTTAGCAAGTTGAATAGCCAGCGTGGTTGTGCCCACCCCGCCCTTGGGGCTAAAGAGGGTTAAAATCCGAGACTTCGTTGAATATTGGGATGGTTTGGTTATGCGCTTTTTCAAAACGGCCGTTATTCTCGCTAAAAACTCATCCGCTAAGAAAGGCTTAATAATAAAATCATCAGCCCCTAGCTCAAACGCAATTGAGCGGTCATTCTGATCGCCCTGATCAGCAATAAAAACCACAGGAATTGAAGCTAGGGATGGGTCACTCTTCATCTGTTTAAACAGGCCAAAACCATCTGAGTTTGGAATGCTTAAGTTTAAAGCGACTAAATCAACTTTTTCTGAACGCAAGAGCATTAAACCAGCGTTGACATCTTTGGCAGCGAACACCTCATGTCCATTCTCTTTAAGCTGAGTCTGCAGTAAATATCGGACTGCAAACTCATGTTCAATCAATAAAATATGGCAATTTTTTTCATTCATAGGCATTGCATCTCTTACCCAAAATAGTAAAAAATGAAATTGATTTAAACAATAGGAAAAGGTGGGGGATAAAGGTGCTTATTGCAATCTGACCCAACACCTTTTAAAATGTTCATCGCTCTAAATTCCGGATGTGAGTTACTTAAAAATTTGCAATAATGCAAAATAAAGCCTTCAACATTCTTGTTGTAAGGCCCAATTGGAGATGTTTTTGAATGTTTAGACAGAAGATTATATTTATCTTATTGCTCGCTTTAATTTTTGTAGTCCCAACAGGCTTTGCCCAGCCTCGAAATCCAACAGACACCATCAAACCCTTATCACAACTCCCCACACATCAAATCATTATCCAATTCAAAATTGATTCATCTCTCAATCGCCAAATCCAAAATGCCGAGACTGTGGACATGATGCAGTCATTAAGTACCGCTGCTGGCGTTACTCTGACCTATCAACGCGAGATGGCCACCGGTTCACACGTGATCGCTTTGCCAGATAAAATGTCTTTGGATGAAGTGATACGCATCACTGCGCGGCTTGAGAGCCTGCCAGATGTTGAATATGCTGAGCCAGACCGTCTTCTCCAAGTTATTGGCGAACGATTAGGAGAACCATTTTCAATAGAGGCAACACCAAACGATCCGCTCTATACTGACCAATGGCACTATCGATACTCAGCCGGTGTCTCTGAAGGCATCAATGCCCCAACAGCCTGGGACACAACCATTGGTAGTCCCTCGGTTGTTGTCGCCGTTATTGACACAGGCATATTACCCACACACCCCGACTTAGCAAACCAAATTGTGCAGGGCTATGATTTTATTAGCGATACTTTTGTAGCCAACGACGGCGGTGGGCGTGATAATGATCCGAGCGATCCGGGAGATTGGGTAGAAGGAAATAACACCTGTTTTGCCGGCTCAACCCCATCTGATAGCTCTTGGCACGGGTCACACGTTGCCGGAACGATTGGGGCCGATTCAAATAACGGCACCGGTGTAGCGGGGGTTAGCTGGGAAAGCAAAATACTGCCAATTCGAGCGCTGGGTCGCTGCGGTGGCTTTACATCGGATATTGCTGATGGCATCATCTGGGCAGCCGGTGGGTCAGTTTCTGGTGTCCCCACAAACAGCAACCCTGCTCAAGTAATCAACATGAGCCTTGGTGGGACAGGTTCTTGCTCAAGCACAGAACAAAGCGCTATCAACCAAGCCGTGAATCTTGGGGCAACCATCGTTGTTGCGGCTGGCAACAGCGCACAGGATGCCTCAAACTTCTCACCAGGCAACTGCCAAAATGTGATCAACGTAGCTTCAAATGATCGAACTGGAGATATTGCGTTTTATAGCAATTTCAGCACGACACTGATTGATGTAAGTGCTCCCGGTGGAGAAACCAACGCAACAGATAGCAACGGTGTTCTTTCTACTGTTGACAGTAGTGCCACCTCTCCTTCAAGTGCAGCCTACGCGTACTATCAAGGAACCAGTATGGCAGCCCCCCATGTAGCCGGTGTTGCAGCCTTAATGTATGCCCTAAACTCTTCAATAACACCGGCTGAAGTTGAGCAATTATTAAAAGATACAGCTCGGGATTTCCCAGCTGGCTCTTCATGTATTGGTTTTGGTGATTGTGGTGAAGGTATTGTAGACGCCACGGCTGCTGTTGCTGCCGCTTGCCCAACAGAGTCCATTTCTGTTACGCCAGCGACAGGCACCTTCACAGTTTATTTGCCATTGATAACAAGATCTTGTTAGCTCATTAAAGAGTCTTGAAATTAATAATAGGGGCGGTTTGTACACCGCCCCTATTTTACCTGAGTCATGAATTGCACCGTTAAATCAGTAATTTCAGGAAGTTCTTCTTCTAGCAAAACCACGTGGGCAGAATTTTCCATAATGTAATGTTCCTTGATTAGGGAACCAGCCCCTTCCATAATGATTTCGCCACAGTCTGGCGCAATCGTTTTATCATTTCGTCCTTCAACAATGAGCAATGGTTGGTTAATCCCCTCCAAACGAGCCCGTACAAATCGCCCTAGACGGATCAATTCGCGAATCCCTTTCAAAGGATATACGCGATAACCTTGCCACTTTTCGTTCGTTCCCATAGTTGATTTTGGGATCGCGCTCACAAGCGGTGCAGCGGCGTAAAGGCCAATAAGCGATGAGTTTGGGAGAGCAAGCTTAACAGCTGGTGCATAACAAAGCACCCCTTTGATCTCCGGCTTTCTACAGGCCAGTTCAAGCGCTAGAACACCACCAGTGGACTCTCCGCCAACGAAAACAACGTCACAAACCGTGGCTAAATGCTGATATGTTTTTTCAACCTCCCATAACCAATCGTGCCAGCTCACTTCATACATATCTTCGGGCTTCGTACCGTGTCCGGGTAGCAGTGGGCCTGCCACCGTATAGCCAAGCTGATGCAAATTGTTGGCTAAGAGCCTAACCTCTGCGGCCGTAGCTGTTAACCCATGCACCAACAGCACGCCAATGTCCCCTCCATCAAGAAAAAAAGGTGCGCCGTCTAGGTGTGGATTGTGAATCGGTTGATCTGGCTGCCAGTACATTTCGATTAGGTTGAAGCCTTCATCAACCTTTGGTGGGGTAAAATGCCCGGCATACCGATCAAACTCATCAGGGGGCACAATATGAACGTCAGGGGGTGGGGTTTCATTTCGGGCAATGACGCGCTCGCGCAAGATGGGTTTCGGAACGTTCAAAAAGTACAGTTTATGCTGAGCACCCGCTTTTTCAATTTTCTGAACCCAGCGGGCGCGGCGTTCGTAATTCCACATGTTCCAATCCAGAATAACATCTTTACCCGCTTGTAGGAAAGATACGGCCGTCTGCCATATTCGCTCTTTTAACCGATCTGTCACCTCTAAATAGCTTGCATCAAAGGCGGCTTGATCAAAAATATCGATCAGCCATTCATCAATTGAAAAGCGAACTGCGCCATCCTTTTCCTCAATCTCCTTGGCTAATTTCGTTTTCCCTGAACAAGGCAAGCCACAAAATATATGTACAATCGGTTTTGCCATAACGCTATTTCCCTTTAAGTAAAACGAAGAGCCTGTTTTGAACAAAACAACAGCTACTCAGTTTATTTTCAAGATGATTTTTGGTTTTCTTAAAGAGACTCTCGCCATCCGCATTATTTTTTCAGCATGCGGTTGGTGGGCCTCGCTTCGCCTCATTCAATTTTAGGCAATTTCGAAGATTTGCATAATGTCACTGTTTTTTCGTTCTCCTTACGCAAACAAAAAAACGAGATATAATAGAGTCCTTATACAGTAATGGCAGATTTTGTCAGGAGAATCAAAAATATATGGAAATCACTTGGTACGGGTTAAGCTGTTTCCGAATCACAGAAAGAAAATACGCATCGGTTGTTACCGATCCGTTTAACGGAAAGATAGGACTTCCCCCACTCAAACTAAAATCTGATGTCGTGACGATTAGCCACGAAGCACCTGGGCACAGTCACGTAGATGCGGTGGCCAACTACCAGCATGCGCTGCAAGGCCCTGGGGAATACGAAATTGGCAATGTGTTTATTACAGGGATAACCACAAGGAACGGGGCTGAGTCAGCTGGAAATGTGGCCTATTTATTAAATTTTGACTCAATTTCTGTCGTCCATCTGGGAGACATTCAAAAGGTTCCAACCCAAACTCAACTCGAAGCCCTTGAACAGGTTAACATTTTGCTTGTACCCGTTGGGGGCGGCAATAGTTTGAACGCCTCCAAAGCAGCGGAGATTGTTTCGATGCTCGAGCCAAATATTGTCATCCCTATGCATTATCAGCTCCCGTCCCTAAAAGTGGATTTAGAAGGGGTTGAGCGTTTTCTCAAAGAGATGGGGGTCACTGAACCGACTGAAGAAGCTAGCCTAAAAATTGCTGCTTCAAATTTACCTGAAGAAACTGAAACCGTTATCTTGGTGCCAAAAGGGTAAGCGAGGCATTATCATGTCTAGTGCAAAATTATTAATGCGTTGGAATGTTGAAGCTGAAACCGATTCGGAATATTTTGAGTTTCTTGTTCATGAATTTATTCCAGGATTAAACAAATTAGGCGTACTTGAAATTCAGGTTTGGTACACTCAATATGGCGAATGCGAACAAAAGCTGGCCAGCGGGATCACCAAAACTATGGACGACATGAAAAACGTTTTAAAGAGCAAAGAATGGAAAGCGTTAAATAAAAAGCTTAATGGCTATGTGAGCGACTTTGACCAGAAGGTTGTTTCCGCAACGCATGGCTTTCAAATATAAAATAAGTGTTCCGAAGTTTCTAATTTGAAAATCCTGTTAAATAAAAGCTTC
>JBCCFD010000380.1:0-8056 GCA_039029915.1 Chloroflexota bacterium | reverse complement strand
ACATTGCGTGCACGAATGACCTTCTTACCTGACTGATCTGCCTCCTCGATATGAATTCGGCCAACGAAGGGCTTCTCAACCTTGAGGGGTGGGATGAAGCGGCCACCGATACCCCAAACGCCACAAAATTTACGAAGCCCGTTGAAAATCTTGAAAGCTACCCTGATTTGGGTTCGCTCACCTTTGTAAACGCTAGTCTTGCTGAAGGGTTTACGCTAATTCGACGGGAAGATAACCATGTTGTCCTCAATCTGCTTTCTGACGCTGAGATTTTTGGTTGGAATCGGCCAGCGCCGCGCCGCTGGAAAGCACCAAGCGCCGTTGCTCCAGAAACCCACTTTGCCGACATAAAGGCTGGAGATTATGTGGTGCATTTGGAGTACGGGATTGGGTTGTTTAAGGGGCTCGTTTCTCGGACGATCGGGGGCATGGATCGGGAATATCTTCTGTTGGAATATGCCAATGGAGATGTGCTGTACGTACCTGCTCACCATGCCGATCGTTTAGGCAAATGGATTGGCTCTGACGATCGTCCCCCGGCGATCACTCGGCTCGGGGGTAAGACTTGGACAACCATGAAGGCCAAGGCGCAGCGGGCAGCGGATGAGCTAGCGGGTGATTTGCTTGAATTATACGCTTCAAGAGAAACGGTGCCTGGCCACGCCTTTGCTGAAGACACGGAGTGGCAGGCTGAGCTTGAAGCCAGCTTCCCTTATCAAGAGACGGAAGACCAGCTTCGAGTCATTGCCGAAGTCAAGGCAGATATGGAACGGCCGTTGCCGATGGATCGCTTAATCTGTGGGGACGTGGGGTATGGCAAAACGGAAGTTGCTTTACGCGCTGCTTTCAAAGCGGTGATGGATAATAAGCAGGTTGCTATCTTGGTACCAACCACTGTACTCGCTCAGCAACATTACAATACCTTCACTGAACGACTCAAGCCGTTCCCGGCCGAGATTGAGATGTTGTCCCGCTTCCGCACTCCGACTCAGCAACAGCGCATTGTGAAAGATCTGAGAAACGGCCGTGTTGATATCATTATCGGAACGCATCGCTTATTGTCTGATGATATTTCCTTTAAAGATTTGGGTCTTGTTATTATTGATGAGGAGCAGCGCTTTGGGGTGGCCCACAAAGAAAAACTAAAGCAGTGGCGCACCGAAGTAGACGTCCTTACCATGACGGCCACACCCATCCCTAGAACATTACATATGAGCCTCACAGGGGTTCGCGATATAAGCATTATTGATACTGCGCCAACAGATCGCTTGCCGGTTCAAACTTACGTTGGTGCAGCCGATGAAAGCCGCCTCAAGCGGGCTATCATGCGTGAGATAGACCGAGGTGGTCAAATCTTTATGGTCCACAATCGTGTGCAGACGATTGATATTATCGCTGCGCAGGTTCAAAAGCTTGTGCCCGAAGCCATTCTTGCCATTGGGCACGGGCAGATGAGTGAGCGTCAGCTTGAACGCATCATGAACAGCTTTTCAGATGGCAAAATCGATATTTTACTTAGCACAACCATTATTGAAAGTGGTTTAGACATTCCCAACGCCAATACCATTATTATCGATCGGGCTGAAATGTTCGGCTTGGCCCAAATGTATCAGCTTAAAGGACGCGTTGGGCGCGGCACCCGTCGGGCTTACGCCTACTTTTTCCACTCTGCTTGGCGTACGCTTAACGCAGATGCCCAGCTGCGGCTGGAAACGATTGCGGAAAACACTGACCTCGGGGCAGGCTACACGATTGCCATGCGAGATATGGAGATTCGCGGGGTAGGTGATTTGCTAGGTGGTCAACAAAGTGGGCATATTTCAGCCGTTGGGTTTGATTTGTATACGCGCCTGCTCAAAAATGCGGTGAAGCAGCAAAAAGCGGCCAAGAAGGGTGAGACTGTCTCGTCGGAGTTTCCAGATCCAACCACGATTGATGTCCCGTTGGCAGCTTATTTGCCCACGGATTACATTCCAGACCCGGGCTTACGTCTGCGACTTTATCGACGCATGGCCTTACTGGATACGTTAGATGAAACCGAAGAGATGGCTGAGGAATTGGCGGATCGATTTGGCCCAATTCCTGATCCCGTTCATAATTTGCTGTATCAGCTCCGGGTGAAATCGCTGGCTCAAAAAAGTGGCGTTATTTCGGTCACAGTTGAGGCTGGACAAATAAAAATTCGGCTCGCGGATATGGAGTTGTTTGACAGGCATTTACTTCAGGCGTATCTAGGTCCCCAAGTGCGGGTAAGTAAAAAAGCACTGTGGATGGCCCGAGACCTAAGTACCCACGAATGGCAAGTAGCCCTTGTGCAGGTGCTTGAGCGGCTAGAGGAGCTTGACCGCAGGACAGTTCGTGCAGAAAATGATGAGTAGAAAGTAGAAAAGCTGAATTTCTTTTCTCTCTACTCCCCTCTCTCTTCTATCATTAGGTTTACTATGAATATTGACTTTTTCGACAATCCAGAAGATGCCCCAAAATCGCGAGATGATGTTCGGATTAAAACGCTGGGGCTTTATCTATTTGAGGACCAGATGCGGGTGGCGGTTGGCTTTGAGATGACGAAATTTTTAGAACCGCCGTGTATTGAGGTTACCTTAATTAATGAACGTGACGAGAAATCTGGCTCTCTACACGTGATTAATGCCAACGATGCTAATTTCTCCCTCACCATGCATATCCGAGACAGTACACCAACCGACACCTATGATGTGCGCGTCAAACTGTATTATGCTCATCCTGAAAAAGAGCCTGAAACAGTGCAGGAGTTTAATCGCCAACTAGATCGCACCCGAATTGGCGAACAGACGCACGTTATCGAAGCGTAGCCGATTTTTGTCAGGTTCTCATTTTCATTTTGTACAATGCTGATTGGCAAATTTTTTGATAATCTTTACGGCCGTTTCTATGCCATCCTCCGCATGTAATAATTGACCAATTCTAGCCGCGTTATTTTTCATAACACTGTTTTGGGTTGCCTCTTGAATAGCATGGGTCAGAATATCCATGGTTAATTTGGGGCGCGGTGGGAGTTTAGGGCTGACACCAAGATTATAAATGCGATCCGCCCAAAAAAATTGATCAGCAAAGTAGGGGGCAGCCATGCTGGGCACGCCTGAACGAAGCCCTGCTGCCGTGGTGCCCGCCCCGCCGTGATGAATGACAGCGGCCATCTGCGGCAGAAGCCACTCATGCGGCACCGACTGGATAATGTAAGCATTATCGGGCAGATTGCTGGCCGTAAAGCCTGCCCAGCCTGATGAGAGGATGATGCGGTTATTGGTATGGGATACGGCCGTTAAAACCATCTCCACCAGCTTCTCCGGCTCCTCATCCACCATACTGCCAAACCCCACATAAACAGGCGGTTTGCCAGCGTTAAGAAAGTCAACCAGCTTTGGATCAGGCTGCCAGCCTGGCTCTGGCGGTAGCACCCAGTTCCCCGTCACATGACGCCAGCGAGGCCAGTCAGAAGGCTTGGGCAGTACGTGTGGACTGTAGGCATGCAGGGTTGGATTGCCTTCCGTTTTAATCTTTTTAAACGGTCCCCAAAAGGGAATCGGGCGTAAATCAAGCTCCGTTCGGCGCAGGTCATTCACCAACGTTCGGAACGGTTGCCACAGCATTTGCTCCGTGACCCAGTGCGAAATTTGATTGTAAAGACCCCCTAACTTGATCCATGGGGGTGCTCCAACAGAAGGGAAGGTTTTGGTGATGCCAAACGGTTGTAAATGTGTCTCAATCAGGGGGGTCTGATACTTTTCCGCCACGTGGTACCCAACGATGCCTAGGTCAGAGTAGAGAATGATTTCGGCATCGGCTAATTGCTCAACGGCGTCTTTCATCATGGGCGCGATGCGCGCTTTGGTTAAGGCGATGAAATTCTTAACAAATTTGACGGGGTTTCCCTGTGAGCGCACCCAATTACGGCCGTTTTCAGAGCCCAAAATCTCTTTGGGATCCCCTTGGAGTGGTTTGAGCTTTAAGCCATACGCTTCAATAAATTGGCGATAGTATTCGTAGGTTACGATGGACACATCGAAGCCGGCTTTTTGTAAGCCACATCCTAACGCCACATATGGCTGGACGTCACCTCGTGAGCCAATGGTGATGATAGATAGTTTCATTTAGAAAAGTTTAGCAACAAATGAAGCCTAAGACTGTCGAAGACTGGGGCGAATTAGCAGCTTTCAACACGCCTCTCTACAGAGTTCGGGAAACTCAGGCTTAGATTAGGTGTTCCGAAGTTTATAGCCGTCGCTTTATTCAAAGCCGGACTTCGTTTCACTTAAATTTATAATGTAAGCGCTTATTCAAAAGCTTCGTTGAATTCTCTTAACGCCTTTGGACCACTGCGCATGAGCCCTTCGTTGAACCCGTCGCGATCCTGTGTACGGTAATCAAGCCGCTCGACCCGAAACGGAGCCAAGCGATGCTTTCCCCGACGACGCTCCTGAACGTTCAAAAAATAGACGAGTGCATTTTCAACACTCTCTGAGTCAGTCCAATCTGATTTATAGAGCGGTGTGCCCGCCTTGTTAACAATCCACGTCATGTTCGGCATGGTGCCAAAGCGGCGGTGGCACGCCCCGTCAAGTGAATCCGCCACAATCGTTCGAGTGACGCTCAACTCGGTTTGTAAGGCTTGCGCCTGGCGCAGCTTTTGTTCCATTGAGGTGTGGTGGGGGTAGTTTTCACCAGGATGGGCCTCGTGTGTATATAAAAATATCGAGCCTACATCTTGGTTTGCATATTTATCAGCCATGGCATTCATGGATGGCGCCGCCATCCCACAATACGGTCAGGTAAAGCTCCCAAATTCAATGATGGTTAGGCTGTGCGCTTGCCAAATTTCTTCAAGGCTTGTTTCTGAGCCATCTAGGTGCCAAAGGGGAAAGCTGGGTAATTTTTCACCCAGTTTGGGGCTGTTTTCAAAGTTAAGCCAGTGGAAAACTTTAGCGGGGGTAAATTCATCGTAGTTGTATTTTTGAATTAAATTTGGGTCACTCATTATTCTGTTCACCTTCCCAAAAGGTTGAATTGGGATAAAAATCAAGCCAGTGGTCTTCAAATGCGGTCATGTTTGGCAAAGATTGTAACGCCTGTCCTCGCAATTCACCATCTGTGGCTAATCCTCTCACAATGTCCCAAGTTGAATTGGTTTGATGGTCAAAAATACGGCCGTTTTCCTCACCAAAACGCAACTCCCGTTCACCAGATACACGAATGTACGCTTGATAAGAATCGGCCGTGGCGTAGATGAGAATTGGAATGCCATTGAGGGAATCATTTATTAAGCCGACCTGAGAAACATCTTCAAACCGATAGCCCCTAGCTTGCTGTGCAACTGTAATGCCAATCAAGAACTCGGGCTGGAAGGTTTGGCGTAAATTGGGCATAAGCTCAATGTCGTTGCCCATAATGAGCGTGTGAGGGTGCTGCGTTTTCCAGCTGCCCCACGTTGTGACTTGAGTTGGCAATATGAATAGCTCAGTCCCTTTCAGTTCCCCTTGAATGGCGCGCCCCCACGGCTGAGACCATATTGATTCTGTGTCATGATCCCACCACGTCATGGCGCTCATGTATAAGGAACTGGCGTTGCCAAAAACAACCTCTTTGCCATCTATCCGCCGGTCATACACGATGCCGGTGTAGCAAATCGGTCACCATGTGACCAAGATGGGGATGCCGGCGAGTTCATCATTGACCATCTCGCGAAACTGCATGGAGGTTACTGGATACGCTTTGGCTTCACCCCCTAATGTGACCCCCATAACGAGTTCATCATCCCCTATACTTACTTCTTCTGGCGTCGCAAACTCAGGCTCATACACAGGGGGAATGGCGTCATTTCGTGCCCACTGGCGGAAGTTATGCTCAACGGGATCATCAAGGCGCACATTCGTGGCGGCGGGGGGCACTGTGGGAATGGGGGCAGGTACGGCCGTTTCTGAAACGGCCGTGCATCCAACCAAAAAACCGAAAAATATAAATAAAAAATATCGATGCATCTTGCTTTAACCATATCGGAAAACCAGTCTCGCCGACTGTCGGATTCCCTACAATTTGATTTCACATAGTCATTTATAATGCAAGCAGGCCCAAAATGGTGACGGCAAAAAATAAATATTTCATAAATCAAGGATGATTTCTCCCAGACGCCTCGTCTAAGGAGAGAAATTCTAATGGACCAATGACTATGGAGATGAAAATGAAAAAAATGCTGTCTAAACGGCCTAAAACAATTCAATTATTAGCAATAATGGGTATTTTCCTACTCGCTGCCTGTTCTTCAACGGGTGGTGGAGCAGAACCTCAAGTCGAAGAGCAAACGACGGATGTGGCAACAGATGTCGTTGAAGAAGCTGCACCTGAGGTCGACGAATCTGAGTCGGAAGAAATGGCTGATGAAGAAATGGCCGAAGAAGAAATGGCCGAAGATGAATCTGAATCAGAGGAAATGGCTGAATCTGAATCGGAAGAAATGGCTGATGAAGAAATGACCGAAGAGGCACCTACAAGTGAGCCTGTTGAAGAACCAGCCGCTGAGGCGGAGGAAGAGACCATTGTTTTAGAGGATGGTACAGTGATTTTTACAACAGATGATAGATCATCACGATTACAGTCTTTGACATCTAGTTGGAATACGAACTGGGAACTGCGCACAATTTCAACAGCTGATATTTTATCAGGCGGTCCGCCACGAGATGGTATTCCCTCAATTGATGACCCTAAATTTATTTCCCCTGCTGAAGCGGAAGCGTGGCTAGCAGATGTTGAGCCAGTCGTCGTTGTTGAGTTTGATGGTGACGCACGCGCCTACCCGCTCCAAATTTTGACATGGCATGAAATCGTGAACGACACTGTAGGCAGCGTACCGGTGGTAGTTACCTTTTGCCCGCTGTGTAATTCAGCTATCGTTTTTGAGCGCGTGGTAGAGGGTGAAGTCGTTGAATTTGGGGTGTCTGGATTGCTTCGTAATTCAGATTTGATTATGTATGACCGCACGGATGAAAGCCTTTGGCAACAGTTTACGGGTGAAGGCATCATTGGCAATCACGCTGGCAAGCAGTTAACCTTTTTACCCTCGAGCTTAGTTAGTTTTGCAGATTTTAAAGCCGCTTTCCCTGAAGGGGTGGTGTTGTCTCGTGATACAGGGTTTGACCGTCAATACGGCAATAATCCCTATGCTGGTTATGATACCATTGGCAGCAATCCATTCTTATTCTCTGGTGAGCTAGACGGCCGTTTACCAGCGGTTGCCCGCGTGGTCACTGTTTCCTTACCTGAGGTAGACGTAGCTTATCCGGTTGATCTCCTGTCTCAAGTAGGCGTGATTCAAGACACTCAGGGCGGGCAGGATATGGTTGTTTTCCATATTCCTGGTACCGCTAGTGCCTTAGGCGCTCGCGTGATTGCAGAAGCTGACGACGTCGGTGCGACTGGTGTATTCGACCCTAATCTGAACGGAGAAAAGCTCACCTTTACCCGTGATGGAGATTCATTCATTGATGACCAAACGGGCAGCCGTTGGAATATCTTAGGGCAAGCGATTGAAGGTGAGCTAGCGGGGTCTGAGCTGACAAACGTTATTCATGCTGATCACTTCTGGTTCTCATGGGCAGCATTCCGGCCTGACACTATTTTGTACCAGCAATAGGTGAAGGTATGACGCGAGAGGTGCGTCCGCTTTGGCAGCTGCTTTTGGATACGGCTAATCAGAAAGATAATCAACGGCCGTTGACCTGTGCAGAATGCTTTGAAATTCTGGACTACTTAGCTGAGAATCTACCGTCAGATGACAATGTGGATGATACGAAGCTAATATTGCTAGCTGCTAAGCGGCACCTTTCTAGCTGCCCCGATTGCCAAACGTATTATCAAAATCGTTTACAGGTGATGGAAGAGCAACTCGATCAGAGCGATATGTAAATCACAGAAAGTTTTAAAAATTAAATCAGCCCCAATTGCTGTGATTTACTAGGTGATTGACAGGATTTACAGTGCATCTTTTTTAGAATACTTTCTGTCAATCACATAAGCCTACTTAGTT
>JBCCFD010000379.1:0-8064 GCA_039029915.1 Chloroflexota bacterium | reverse complement strand
GGCCGACTCAGACATAATGGCTAAATCCGCCCCACAAACCAAGCTAAAACCGCCCCCGCCAGCCGTTCCGTTCACCGCGGCGATGCATGGAGCATCCCCACGTACAAATCGGGACACGGCCCCGTGTAAAAAGGTGGTCATCGCTTTGAGTGTCTTTTGCAAATTCTCCTGCTTTGAGAAAAATTGTAAATCACCCCCGCCGGAAAACAATTTTCCAGCCCCCGTTAATACAACGGCTCGAATCTCTGGATTTTCACTACACTCAATGGCCGCGTAGAAGAGGTCTTTGGCCATCTGCAAGTTGAGGGCGTTTGCTGCTTCTGGCCGATTCATGGTAACGGTAGCAACGCCATCTTCCAAATCAAAAAGTAATGTCTCGTATGTCATCGTTCCTCCGATTTATGATTGAAATTTTTATAAAGTATATTGGCTTATCTGTGATATAACTACTCAAACATCAATTATTGAGAAGGAAGCGTAAGTATGTCAGATTTTGTGATTGAAAAGGTTGAGTATATGGGGTGGCCCAACTGTTTTCGGCTTAGCAACGGCCGTATTCAGCTTATTGTCACAACAGACATTGGGCCACGGATCATTCACCTTTCAACACACGACGGGGAAAATATATTCAAACTGTATGCTGAATTAGCTGGCCAAACGGGTGGAGACAGCTGGCTTAACTACGGCGGACATCGTCTTTGGCACGCGCCGGAAGACCCAGTCCGCACGTACTACCCTGACAATACGGCCGTTCGTGTTGAGCACCAAAAGGGCTTAATTCGCTTTATCAAAGAAATTGAATCCACAAACGGCTTTCAAAAAGAGATTGACATCTCCCTACATCCTGATAAGCCGGAAGCGACAGTGACTCATCGCTTGCGCAACCACAATTTGTGGGCTGTTGAAGCGGCCCCGTGGGCGCTTTCCGTGATGAGAGAGGGAGGACAAGGATTCTTATTGCATCCACCCCGTCAATCCCATGCCGACTGCCTAGTCCCGCTATCTGCTCTCATTTTGTGGGCCTACACGGATTTAGGAGACGGCCGTTACAGTCTTACCCCGCGCACAACTCGCCTCCAGCAGGTGTCAGGAGCAACTACGCCTCAAAAAATCGGGATTCAAACAACAGAAGGCTGGTGTGGCTATCATTGGCAAGAATATTTATTCTTAAAACAAATCACCCCCAATCCAGAAGGTCACTATCCCGATTTAGGGAGCCGAATGGAGCTGTTTACCGATGCCACCATGCTTGAAGTCGAAACGCTCGGCCCGTTACAGATAATTCAACCTGGGCAGACTGCTGAACACGTCGAACGCTGGGTCTTGCTCAACAATCAACCTAAAAGCCTTAATGATGATGCATTGGTCTCCACTTTAGCATCACTTGAATAAACTACTCCGCTGCAAGTAGTCGGGGTATCCAAAAGCAACCTTTTTTTCTCGCCACAAGCGCGAGGTATTCAACCCCTTCAGGGTAATAGAAGTCTGAAATATAATAAAAGTCTGAAATATTATGAGTCAATCAATTCCAAAACAATTAAGCCAAATTCCACGCTGGAAGTTTCTGTATGCCTTCGTTCTGCTATTTTGCTGGGTGGGAGCTGGCGCTTTTCAAATAGGCAATCCGGGCTGGTTTCTAATTCTTTTTGGGCTGGTTTATTGTGTCACCTTCCCATTACACATTGCTTATTGGGGAATTACAATTATTCAAAGAACGGCCGTTAATAATTGGAATCACCTCTCGTTCTTTGGAAGCAATCTTCTTTTCTTTCTCGCCAATGCCCTCAATGTTGACTTCGGAGATACGCATAGCTACATGTTTTTTATGCAGTATGAAAACCCACCTGAGGTATTCTTAGCTATTAGCGTGGGTCTCTACGTGCTTTGGTTTATCGCGCTAATGATCGAGGTTGGCTTCCGCGTGGCCCGATACTATGCCAATCGGCCAAAAACGCCTCCAGAAGCAACCTAACGCGAAAATCAGTAGCACGCTCAGGCATAACCAGATAAGATCGGCTGGAGCTTGTGCTTCTCACATAATCTTATCCAATGGGGGAATTTCTGGAGCGAAGGATATCCAATGGTCAACACAATTAATCGTTCTGATCAAAACAGGATTGCTGTGGCAATCTTTGTTTCCCAAAGCCTCTTTTCTGCCGCCATGATTGCGATGTTTACCCTCACGCCGATTATTGCCGCGGAACTAAGCGGGCGTGACTCCGCTGCTGGGGTGCCCAGCACTGTCATTTTAATTGGACGAGCCATTGCAGCCTATCCGTTGGGTTGGTTTATGGATCGAGTTGGGCGCAGGCTAGGGCTTTCAGCCGGCTTCGGATTTGGCGTTTTAGGCGCTGGAATTGGAATTGCCTCAATCATAATGGGTTCCTTTGTTCTTTTTTGTGTGGGCGCCTTGATTGTTGGGTTTGGGCGCGCTGCGGCTGAACAAGGGCGCTTTGTTGCAGCTGAGGTTTTTAAAGAAGATCGTCGGGCCAGGGTGATTGGTTTTATTGTCTTTGCGGGAACGATTGGCTCTGTTTTTGGGCCCGGCTTGGTTAACTTTTCCACGAATATGATGAACCGTTACCAAATTCCAGAAAATGCTGGCCCATTTTTTATTACGCTCACCTTTACGTTTTTAGCCCTTGCTGTAACTTTCCTTGCCCTTCGCCCCGATCCGTTGGAATTGAGTAAGCTGATCGATTTAGGCGAAAACAAACCAACGAGCAGTCATGAGCCACCACAAACCATTCGGGGAATCTTCTCTCGCCCAATGGTTCAACTGGCACTAGCCGCGATGATTATTGGGCAACTCGTTATGGTGCTGCTCATGACCATTACACCGCTCCACATGGCAAATCACGCTCACACCACGCGTGATATCTCGTTTGTGATAATGGCCCACACGCTTGGCATGTTTGGGCTATCTGCTTTTACGGGTCAGCTTGTTGATAGATTCGGCCGTATTCCCATGATCGCATTTGGGTCAGCCATTTTGATAAGTGCCAGCCTGATGGCCCCAATTTCAACATCCTTCTCGAATTTAGCCATTTCGTTATTCCTGCTTGGCTTAGGCTGGAATTTCACCTTTGTAGGGGGTTCATCGCTGCTGTCTGATGCCCTGAAGTACGGGGAGCGCGGCCGTATTCAAGGGGCAAGTGAAATGCTTATTGCGCTGGCTGCCGGTACGGGCAGTTTTAGCACTGGGCCTGTTTACACTTTCCGAGAAGGCGGTATGGCTGCGGTTGCCGCCGTAGGGCTGGCTTTCGCCCTCTTTCTTGTCGCTTGGCTTGTTTACTTCCGCCTCAATCATCAACCTCGTTTAGCTGAGGCAGATTAAATTCAGGAAGTAGAGAGAAAAGAGTAGAGGGAAGAGAGTAGAGAGATAAGAGTATAGAAAAGAGAGTGGGAAGGGTGACTCTTTATCGCCCTATGTACCTTGCTCTTGGTCGTATTAGCTGTTTTTGTTCATACTGCTCGATGATGTGACCTATCCAGCCGGCCGTTCGGCTAATTGCGAATAGAGCAAGTGGGGCACCTTTTGGGAAATCAGCAGCCAAGGCGAGCGCAACTAGGCCAAAATCAATGGTTGGATGCTGCCCAATCGCTTGATAAACGGCCGTAATGACCCCATCGATCAACTGCACGATCTCAGAATCGGGAAACTGCTTCTTTATTTCTGTCATAAACAGCGTTGCTCGGGGGTCGCCATCAGGATACAGCTTGTGAAAAAAGCCGGGCAGATCATCCCCACGGCGCAATCTGTCGGCCACGGCCCGTTGCGGAGAATGACTGTACTGAGCCTCACGAATTAAAGCTTCAACCCTTTCTGTATGACCACCGTGCAGGCTACCAGTTAAAGCAGAGAGTCCGGCGTTCACGGCCGTATAGGGCGTGCTTCTGGCCGAGGCAACGGTACGGGCTGTAAAAGCGGAAACGTTCAGCTCATGATCGGCACACAGCACCAAAGCCATGTTGATTAAGCGATCAACGTGTGGCCAATTTGGCGACCAAATTTGGGCTAAAAATTGGGCAGTTGTCAAACGGTCTGCTTTGGGCTGATTCCTGCCCAGCAGCGCCAAATAGGTGCCTAAAATGCAGCGCCCCGTTTGAGAAACGGCCGTTTTTGATAAATCATACCCCGCTACGTCCCCAGCCCCACTCAAAGGAAGAATCGCTTGAAATTGATCAATTAGGCGCAGGTTAGGTTGCTTTACCAAGACGGTTAACCACGCCTCCGGTAGTGTTTGAACTTGAATTGGGGTCGCCTTCTCTACCAGGTCTCCGTTCCAAAGCAGGTGACACACCGATTCAAAACTGGCGGATAATGCCAGTTCACAGGCGTCTCTCCCTCTGTAGTAAAAACGGCCGTTTTCAATTTTAGTTATGGCAGACTCCAAGATGGGGTCCCCCCAATCAAGTGCCGTCTCAGCGGCCAATTCGGGATTCTCGCGAAACAACTTGCGATTTAAGAGGCGTTCCACATCAGCCCGCAAGTAGCGCTTGGTTCGTCGCTTGCTGTCCGCTTCTACAGAGCGAATCATTTTTCGACTGACGTATGAATAGAGCGTGGGCAGGCTGATATTCAGCATGTCCGCTGCTTCTTTTGCACTAAGATGTTGGTTGTTCATCGTTGCCGACCCTAGTTGTATTGATCACAAAATCAATATTGACAATGTATACAGGTTATTCTACATTTTCAGCAAACAACAATCAACAAAAAGTTCAAAATAAATCACTCAATTAGGGTCCCACCATACGGGTTTACTCTTTCAAAAAGGAATTTTAAACGAATGAACACCACTTCACCCTACACTTCAGGGCTGGAAAATGTCATCGCGGCGCAAACGAGCTTGAGTCGTGTGAATGGTCAGCTTGGAGAACTCGTCATTGCTGGTTATTCAGCAGAAGAGATTGCCCAAAAAGCATCTTTTGAAGAGATGATCTATTTGCTATGGCACGGTAAACGGCCAACGGTCGATACTTTAGGCGCATTCTCGGCTGAACTGCGTCAAAAAAGCGCCTTGCCTGAAGAAACCATTTCATTATTAAAAACGGCCGTTTCTCAAAAAATCAATCCGATGGCGGCACTCCGCATGGCGGCTGGCACCGTTGATCTTGACCAGTCATCCACTGACCGAATTAAGCTTGGTCAACTGCTAGTTGCTCGCTTCTCCACCATCGTGGCCACCTATTGGCGTTTGCTCAATGGTACTGACCTCATCGCCCCAAACAGCGACTTAAATCACGCCGCCAACTTTCTATTTATGCTCTCGGGGGAAGTACCATCTTCAACAAAAAGCCGCGCCCTTGAAACCTACTTCAACACCGTTGTTGATCATGGCCTCAACGCTTCAACTTTTGCGGCTCGCGTGATCATTGCCACACAATCCGATTTGGTGTCCGCCGTTACGGGGGCGGTTGGCGCCCTGAAGGGACCACTACACGGTGGCGCGCCGGGACCAGCTTTGCAACTCGTCTTTGACATAGGCACGGCCGAAAACGCAGAGCCTTTCTTGCGTCAAAAACTTGACCACAATGAGCGATTGATGGGCTTTGGGCACCGCGTTTACAAGGTTAGAGACCCCAGAGCTGAGATTCTGGGTCAGGCCGCCAAAATTTTGTATGAAAACGATGGGGATATGGCGCTTTATCAACTGGCTCAACATGTTGAAAGAACGGCCGTTTCTCTTCTCAATGAATACAAACCGGGGCGCAATCTACAAACGAACGTTGAATTTTATACGGCACTACTCTTGCATGGCCTCGGACTACACAGCGATCTTTTCCCTGCCATTTTTGCGATGAGTCGAGTGGCGGGCTGGCTGGCTCACTGCTTTGAACAACAAGATAACGGCCGTCTTATTCGGCCCAAGGCCGCCTACGTGGGCGCTGAAGGATTAGTTTGGAATTAAGTGTTCCGAAGTTTCTAATTTAAAACCGTATTAGGTGCAGACTTCGTTTCCCCGAGGTTTCGAAGTTTGCAGCCGTTTTTTTTTCAAACCAGGCACTTCGTTTAACGTGATTCTCTACTTGTTTCTCTCCCCTCTCTACTCTCGTCTCTCCAATCCTTACTGACCCACAAGCTTGCCCATTATTTCCCGAACAACCCCATCTGCAATTACATGCATCTCACTGACAGTGCGATCTTGAATGGGATGGGGCACAAAGACCAGTTCAGGATCAAAACCAAGCGTCTTCCCCTGAGCATAAGCACCAGTTTTGAACTGCTCAGTAACGACAGCAACTGCGGGAATACCGCGACCCTCTAAATTAACGATGTCGTGCACACTGCACGACGTACACGAGCCTCAATCGGCTAGTGCTTCAACCAGCACATCTACCTCCATAGCAATCTGCTGTTGAAGCGCAACAGGTGCAGGATGGGCATAGGTTGGTTTTTGGTATCGCTTCACGGTTAATCCCTGCTCAACGAAATGGCGCTCCAGCTGATCAAGAAAATGGTCACCCTGCATTTTGTGAATATCGAGCATGCCGACCGTTAAGTTCTGGAACGAAGACGGCCGTTTATTCCGAGCCCTCTCCACGGGTTTGGTTTCATTTGTTGGGTCAAGTAATTCAATCATTTGGTTTCCTTTTTGGCTCAATAAAAACAACTGTCGTGATCAAACTGAGGGCCATTAAGCCCACACAAAGCCACATTACAACTCGAAAGCTATCTATAAAGGCGAGTTTAATAGCTAACTGAGTGGGGTCTAAGAGGTCAGGAGGGATATTTTCTGGTTGAGCAAGCGCACCCAAATTGCGGGCATTTCCGATGAGTTCACCCTGCATGGCATCTGGAAGATTAACCAGGCTGAGCCGCTCAATGAGCGCGGGCTGAAACCAGCCAACCATCACTGCACCAAATACGGCAATGGATAACATATTGCCTAAGCGCGTGGCCGCATAATTTGAACCCGCTGCAATACCCGAGAAGGCTTGTGGTAACGATTGCATGATGATTAGCGTCATCGGCACAATCATAAAGCCAATACCCATCCCTAACAGCAAAATTGCGGGGAAAAAGCTCACCCAGTACACCGTTTCAATACCTAAGGTGGCTAAATAGATAAACCCCGCAGTTGATATCCAAATTCCAATAATCATCATGCGGCGCGGACCGTATTTCTCTGACAGTCGGCCAACCGGTGTGGATAGAAAAAAGATCGAAAAGGTAATGGGCAGCAAAGCCAAACCCACAGCAAAGGCGGTATATTCCTGCACCTGAATCAAATTCAAGGTTAGAAAGAACACAAAACCATTAAACGCCATAAAGTAAAAGATGGTCAAAATATTGATGCCGCTAAAGTCACGAATCAAGAAAAAGGGCAAAGGCAGCAGGGGATTGGGGCTTCGAGACTCAATAAATACAAACAGTAAAATGCCCAACATACTCAACGCAAAGGCGCCTAAGATTATGGGAGAGGTCCAACCCAATCGTGCCCCTTCAATTAAACCAAAGATGAGACCACCAAGTCCAAACACTAAAGCGATGGCCCCTTGCCAATCAAGCAGCTTATCGGCGGTCTCTAAATTTTTACTTTCAGGAATAAAAAGATATGCTGCTGTAAAAGCGATCAAGCCGAGCGGCACATTAATCAAAAAAATATAGCGCCAGGAGACATTGTCCACAATCCAGCCGCCAAGCAGGGGACCAAGGGCAATCACGGTGGTGATAAAGGTGGTCCATAAGCCAATAATTCGCCCCTGTCTTTCGGCTGAAATTGTTGCATTGATAATGGCTAAGCCGCCGGGAGCCAACAGCGCCGCCCCGATCCCCTGCAGCGTCCGACCAACCATCAAAAAACTAAATGTTGGCGAAACGGCAGAAAGTAAAGAAGCCACAATAAAGATGACGGCACCGAGGTTGGTAATAAAAACACGGCCGTATCGATCCCCCAGCGCCCCACTAATCAACAGCAGCGTTGTTACCGTCAACAAATAAACATCAACTAACCATTGCACACCCGAAATATCAATCCCAAAAGCCGTTTGGATACTAGGCAGGGCAACATTAACGGCCGTTGTGTCCACATTGACCATCCCCGTACCCAAAACCGAGGC
>JBCCFD010000378.1:0-8100 GCA_039029915.1 Chloroflexota bacterium | reverse complement strand
GCCGCTACATGGATAACGGCCGTCCCGCCATTCGCCAGCTCAGCGACGACATCTTTGTAATTGACTTTAATTATGCGTACAGTCCTTATTGCGCCTACTCCGAGGCGTATAGCTGTCCGCTCCCCCCGATGGAAAATTGGGCCAAGGTGCCGATTGAGGCTGGGGAGAGGAATTGGAAGTAAGGGGAGAACGATCGGTCTCCAAAAATAATCCTGCTTATCACAAGAAATACAACAAACAGGATTTTATAACCTAATTCGATATGTACATACGCTTATTCCGGCCGATTTGTCACAGAGCCAAATTTAGCCATGACGTCGAAAATGTCTTCTTGTTTGGACTTAGGCGGGAACAAGGGCGAAACGGCCGTAAGCTACAAATGCAGCTAGCACCCCTAGAACAACGTTCATCACAATGGCTTGTGAACCATCCCCACGCTGAAGGTGCAAAGCCGCCGCTCCGATCATTGTCAAAACGAGGCCAACCGCTGCCCAAGGCGTCAGGAATGGTAAAATGCCAGTGACCATTGGCAGAATGAGTCCAATCCCCGCCAATAGTTCCAACACGCCGATAATGGTTACTTGCTGGTCGGTAAGCGAATCAACCCAAGCCATGCGCTCTCCACCTGATTCTTTAATCTTCTCATTCGACTGTGAGGCTTTCATAAAGCCAGCCATTAAAAACATAAGTCCTAACAAAACTTGCAATATCCAGAGTACGATGTTCATTTGAATCTCCTTCTTTGCTCTACTAACTGCGGATGCCTGCTAGCAAAGCTTGTTTTTGTTGTTGCGTCATGCCATGCTTAATTGGAACGATTTTGTCACCAGTAATGTAGACGCGATTTTCGGTCGAAAACCGCGCATCAAAACCCGCATCATAAATGCGTTGCGTACCAACCTTTGGATCGTTGAAAAAGAATCTCACCATCAATTTCATAATCGCAGGTAAAGCGTCTTGCTTTGTCATTTTTGTTTTGTTCGGGCCGGGATCAACCGCAAGGAATTTGACGCTCGGCATCTCATCTGCCAACGCGTTCATCAAATGCAATACGGCTTGCTTTGACTGCATGTAGAGCGATGAGCCCCGCTTATAATTTTCATCGAGGATTTGGTCAGAATGTAGTTTGCGTCCACCCATTCCGGTTGTGACGGTGGTTATGACTTTGGCATCGACCGAATTTTCCAGAAGCGATTTTAATCCGCGCGTCAGCAGGAGTGGAGCGAGCACATTGATCTCTAAGTGCATTTCGTTGCCCTGCTTCGATAGGCGTCTTTCGCTGCGGGGGTCAAAAATAGCTGCATTGTTGAACAAGCGGTCAACGCGCGGCCATGCTGTCCCAATCTCTTGTGCAACCGCACGCACTTGTACCTGATCGCTCAAATCTGCATAGAAAAAGTCGATCTCATCGACAAACTCTTTAGGAAAGGCATCAAACTCCGAAATCGTTTGTTGCTTGCGCGCCTCACTGCGAATGATTAAGCCAATCTTGTTGCCTGCTTTGAGCACTTTTTTAGTCACACCGAGGCCAAGTCCTGTATGTCCGCCAGTCAGCAAAATGTATTGTTTCATCGTAAAGCACCTCTTTATTTGTGAATGGTATTCATCGATAAGTCACACTTGTCAATTCGGCCGATTTTTGCCACAAGCCCCGCATCAATTCTTCGTTTTCGGCCGACAGCCTGAGCCTCTGCCCAACTGGATTTCCACGCAGATACCGATTCGAAATCTTTTGAATTCCGTCTTTTGCCCCGTCCGACTTCGTTGCACCCGGGCCAGCGGCGACGCTAATTGTGTTCGTGTTCATGTCCAAGAGTTTGCGCTGAAGTTCTAGCGTAAACAGCATGTTGGCTAATTTGCTGTTACCATATCCGCCCTTGCTCGCCGCCGCGACCGAGTGAAACGTGTTCAAATCGAGCTTACCGCTACGATAGGCGCCGCTGCCTACAGTAACAACGCGCGAATTTTGTGTATCAAGTAATTGTTCGAGCAATTGTCCCGTCAAGGCGAAATGACCAAGGTGGTTGACCCCCATCTGGAGGGCGAAGCCTTCTGTGGTCTTCTTGTCGCCACCGTCATAGATGCCAGCATTGTTGATAAGCACATCCAGTCGGTCGAATTTTGCCTGGAATTCGGCCGAAAACGCACTCACCAAATTGAGACTGCTCAAATCAAGTGCCAGCACGTGCAGCTTCGCATTTGGATGCTGAGCGCGAATCGCGTCGGCAACACGCTCGCCTTTGGTGACGTTACGCACAGCCAACACGATGTCGGCTCCCTTGCTGGCCAGGATTTTAGTTGTAGCTCGGCCGATACCCGCGCTCGCCCCCGTAATAACAACCACCTTGCCAGTCTGGGATAATATGTCAGATGTTGTCCATTTCATCACTTTGCTCTTTGAAAAGCGTTACGACTTTGTAGCTCGACATTGACCTCTTGCAGGTCCACAATCTCAAAGTTTGGTGCTTTGCGGTAAACAAGCGCCTTTGATGAATAACTCGCGTTCCGTAACGCTTTCATTTCCAACTGGTTCATGTCTTTGTTGTTCTTACCTCTCAAGTTGTAACTTTTCTGTGTCCCGAACCCGGGGAATCACCAGCGTGCCGATCAGTTCGATGGAGCGCATTAGCTTCTCATGAGACATGCCGGGATTGTCCATATTGAAGGTCAGGCGAGAAATCCCACCGAGTGCCTGACTGTGGCGAATGATTTTTTCGGCAACCTCTTCGGGATTGCCAACGAGCAACGCCCCTTCTTCCCCTGCCTGTGCGTCAAAATGTCTGCGGTCAACCTGCCGCCAGCCGCGTTCCTTACCAACATCGTTAAACATCATGGCATAGCCGGGAAAGTAGTCATCGTGCGCCTGTTGTGTCGTTGCAGCGACGTAGCCCAGCGAGTGCAAGCCGACTTTCATTTTTTCGGGTGGATGACCAGCCTTTGTGTAGGTTTGCCGATAGAGGTCGATAGCCGGCCGAAAACGTGCTGTTTTGCCGCCGATAACGGCCGTCATCAGCTGCAGCCCCAACCTCCCAGCGCGTTCAAAAGAAGCGAGGGTGCCGCCGACCCCTAACCAAATCGGTAACGGCTCTTGTAGCGGTCGTGGGTAGACAGGCTGATTGGTGAGGGAGGGGCGAAATTTACCTGACCATGTAACAAACTCATTCTCGCGGAGCCTGAGCAACAGGTCGAGCTTCTCGGCAAACATCTCGTCGTAGTTCTTCAAGTCTAGGCCGAAAAGAGGGAACCCATCGGTAAACGATCCCCGACCAGCTACGATCTCGGCACGCCCCTGCGAAATCAGATCAAGCGTGGCAAAATCTTGAAAGACACGCACGGGGTCGGCAACGCTGAGGACGGTTACCGCGCTTGATAAGCGAATCCGCTCTGTTCGTGCCGCCGCCGCCGTCAAGATCAATGCTGGTGATGAATCTAAAAACTGTTTGCGAAAGTGCTGACCAATCGCAAACGAGTCAAAGCCGACCTCCTCTGCAAAGACTATGCGCTCCAACAGTTCGGTCATCGCCCGGCTGCCTGCCCTGGCATCGTATGGTTCGCTATCATTTAGCGTGGTGGCTGCAAAGCTATCAATTCCAATTTCCATGATTTTTTCCTAGCTTGAGAATTTAGGCAATCCTTGCCAGCAGGGCCGTTTTGTCGACTGCCGAGAGGCTGTGTTTGATGGGAACAACTTTATCGTTTTGTAGGAAGACCCGGTTTTCGGCCGAAAATCGTGCATCATACGCCGCATTATAAAGTCGTTGACCACCCATTTCTGGCTCGCTGAAAAACAGACGCGCCATAAATCTTAAGAGAATCGGAGCCTTATCTCCCAAACTCATTCTGGTTTTGATGGTTCCAGGATTGACCGACAAGAATTCGACACCCGGCATCTCATCGGCCAAATCATTCATCAACAGCATCACAGCCTGTTTCGACTGCTGGTATAGTCCAATACCTTTTGAAAAGTTGTCATCCAGAATTTGGTCGGTGCGCAATTTGCGTCCGCCCATGCCGCCGGTTACGGTCGTGACAACTTTGGCATCGGCCGAATTCATCAACAGCGGCTTTAGTTCCGTTGTCAGAAGATAAGGTGCGAGCGTATTGATTTCGAAATGCCATTCGTTGCCCTGCTTCGACTGCTTACGGTCGCCTTTCATTGCTATGACACCAGCGTTGTTAAACAAGCGGTCGATGCGCGGCCACTTATCCATGATGTGCTGTGCGACGGCGCGAACTTGTTGCTGAACGCTCAAATCAGCAAAGAAAAAGTCAATGTCGTTCACCAGCGTTTTTGGAAAGGCGTCAAACGCTGACATCACCTGCTGTTGTCGCGTCTCGTCGCGAATAATAAGACCGATTTTATTGCCAGGTTTGAGAAGCATCTTTGTTAATGCAAGGCCGATGCCACTGTGTCCACCTGTAAGCAAAATGTATTGTTCCATCGTGTATAATTCCTTGTTCGGTTAAGCTCGTTCCCCAATTAAGTAGACGTAAAAGCTCAAAATGATGGCTGTCGCTGAAACAAATGTCATCACTGTACCAGGGACAAAATTGACATAGCCACCTAAATCCATAAATAAGAAATAGCCAACATCGGCCAGTCCGCCTGTAATCGCAGCAAGAAAGATGGCGTTTGCACTCCCACGCCAAATGAAGAAGGCAGAGATCAACGTCACGAAGCCGATCCAAAACAGATTGAAACCATGTTGACCTAGTAAGCCGCCTACCGCATCTGGGTAGTCAAGTTGCAATGTAGCAGGATCGATCGCGTCGGCAATGCCACTGATGCCTCCTGCGATGTCGCCTCCAAAGATTGCACTCATGGTTAAAACGCCTGCAAGTATGTGAACAGCTCCCCAGATAATCCAGAGAACGGCTGCTATCTTTAATAAGATCGAAATATTTTTCATTAATTTCCCTTCTGTAGAAATATATCCCAATTTTTCCAACAATTGTTGTTTATCAACCATATGTCCGTTAAAATATATCTGTTGGTTATCTTGAGGACAACCAACAAAAACTAAATATCGTTAGATAAGCAACAGGGATTTGAATATGTTGGAAAACGTCTCAACAGATAAGATAGATTTGAGAGTCAGGCGATCACGAAAAAATTTAATCGAAGCGCTGCACTCGCTGATGCAGGAGCAACCTTTGCAGAAAATCTCTGTGCAAGACATCACAGAATTAGCAATGGTCAACAGATCAACTTTTTATGCTCATTTCACGGACAAGTATGACCTCTTTAAAGCTGCGATTGGAGATCGTATACGGCGGGATTTATCATCAGGGTTTGTAAATTCAACAGGCTTTAACGAGGAAAATCTACGAATGTTGATTATTACGGCTGGCAACTTAATGTTGAAGATCAACAAAGATTGTAAGCCGACATCGACGAGTGAATTAACCCCGCTAATCATGGTTGAGCTTCAGAACGGCATCTACGAAACTGTACTCAATTGGACAAAGCAATTAGACTCAGCAGTTGCTACAAATAAGCTAGCAATTTTTACATCAGGTTTAATTTTTGGAGGCGTTACACTTTGGGGGCAACATTTTATGAATGACCTATCCATTGAACAATTCACCAACCAAATTATCCCAATGTTGATTGAAGGTGTGGGCAAAAGCTTGACCACTTAAATTCCATCAATCTATTTTTAATTATGGCTTTCAAAACGTAGTCAATCTATTTCCCGGTCAGTGAAATAGATAAATATCAATTTATACATGCTGCAATCTGGCAATCAGAGAAAATTTCCTTTGCCAATTGTTGTTCACAAAACCCTTACCGCGCCTACTCCGAGGCGTATAGCTGTCCGCTCCCCCCGATGGAAAATTGGGCCAAGGTACCGATTGAAGCTGGGGAGAAAAATTGGAAGTGAAGTAAGGAGGTAACGGTCGCAGCTTCCTGAATCCCTCGCAAAAGAGTTCGGGTCAGTTGCTTAAAAATGGCATTTATGGGATGCTCGTCATTATGCCAAAATCTAGCTTCCCGCATCAGCTGCAACCTATTCTTAACACACCTCTTCCTGACTGTAATCAAATTATTTCAGAAGGACGGGCCATCGCAGAGGGATTGACCCTTGGGCAGTCGCTTTTTTGCCAAAAAATGGATGTTCGTTCTGAACTGGCCTATAAAACAGAGCGCATGCAGGATGGCGCTATCATGTATCACGCCCATATTGGGATGGGCTCGTGGGAAACAACCGTTCAGGCGTTGCAACATCTTTACCATCATGCCGAAAGCGAGAACTTTGTGATTGATCGGGCGGGGCTATGTCTTGATCGCCGTATGTCGTTACCCCTTAACGCTCGCGAAGGGGTGCCGGCTGAAACTGGGCCGATGCTCTCCCAAAGCAATTGGCCAGAGGTGGGCAAGGTGGTTCCCATTCAACCCCACATGGGAGATTTCATGATCGGCTTTCCCGCTTCAACGGTAAACACCGTCCATGCGCTTAAAGCAGGTGTGACCACCATTGGCAATCTGTCCCAATATTTTGCTCACCAAGCCCCCATGTGGACCGATCCCATTGCAACGGCCGTTGAGACAACAAAAGCCATCGCCCTATTGGGAAAGAAGCGTTCTGACGGGGTGATGCTTCACTCCTACCTCGAAGATGGCTTTGGTGCCCTCTTTTTTGACTGCGTGACCATTGCAGGCTGGGCGCTTTTAGAAAAATATATTGTTGAAACGTTGCTTGGCGCCAAGCTGGCCCACTGCATTGGGGGTTTAACAAGCGATCCACTCAAAAGAGTCGGCTGGGTTTTTGCCCTCAATCGCATCCACGATGAAGCATGCGTGGGGTCAATGATTTATGGGGACACTATTTCATTTACGCAAAACTTCTCACACAATTGGGGCGTTGTGGGTGAATATCTCCTGTGGGATATTTTGGCGCAATTGGAATGCCCGACAGGCCACGCTGTCCACCCTCTCCCTATTACGGAAGCGGTCCGTATACCATCCATGGAAGAAATTGCTGAAATTCACACTTTTAGCCGACAGGTTGAGCAAACGGCGCGCCGACTGCACTCTCATATCGACTTCACGGCCGCTTATCAATTTGCGGATGAGGTTGTTGAGGGAGGGCGTATCGTTTTTGCGAATGCGCTGGCAGGACTACAGGAAGCAGGCGTCGATATCCAAAATCCACTGCAGCTCCTTTTTGTCCTCAAACAGCTTGGTCCAACCGCATTTGAAGCCCAGTTTGGCGTCGGCACGTGGGATGAATCATTGCAAAGGCGTCGGGCTAAGATTCCAACGGATATTTTCACCCAGTCTTTAAACGCCATTGAAACGTTTGCGCCTCAATTTAGGCATATGAGGATGAAAACGGCCGTTAAACATCAACGCCTACTCCTTGCTTCAACTGACGTTCATGAACACGCCATTTTTGTCCTACACGAACTGCTAGGTCGAGCAGGGGCACATGTTATCAATATCGGGGCTGAGCAAAGCGCCCTTGCCGTCGCAAAATATGCGGAACAGCACGAGGTCGATGCGATTTTGATTAGTACGCATAACGGCATGGCTATTGATTATGCGAAACAGCTCAAAGCCGCCTTATCCCAGCGAAGCATCGATGCTCCCGTTCTGATGGGGGGTGTTCTCAACCAAAAGGTGGAGAATGAGGCGCTTCCTATTGATGCCACGCTGCAGCTGCAAGCGTTAGGGTTCCATACGGCCGTTTCGCCTCAGCTGGATCAAAAGCTACAAACCCTGTTGGCAAAGCCGTCATGACGCCATTCACGCACGCCAAAGTCTCCTTCATCGGCGGGGGGCACATCACGGAAATTCTGCTTGAAAAATTGCTCAAAAACACCTTAACCCCTGCCCAAATTACGATCAGCAGTCGAGGCTTAGAGCGCCTGAATCTTCTGCGCAATCATTTTGGTGTTCGCATCATGCAGGACAATATAAAATCTGTACAGCAAGCTGATTTCATTTTTATTGCCGTACGCCCCAATGTGATTCCGACTGTTATTGACGAACTCAAGTCAGCCAGCTTAGCGCCCCATCAAATTATCATCTCGCTTAGTCTTTTCGTAGGGGAATCAATGACCTGGGTCGGTGGAGGGATGGACTACTTAGGCCGG
>JBCCFD010000377.1:0-8120 GCA_039029915.1 Chloroflexota bacterium | reverse complement strand
TCAACTTTTTGCTTCCTCAAATCAACACCAGCGCCGCACCTGTTGTCATTCCTGATGGCACGCTCTCAATGGAAACGGCCGTTTTTGTCACCCTGCTTTACATACTCGTTTTCGCAGGAGCAGGCTTGCTCATTTTTCAGCGGCAAGATTTAGGCGGATAGAATCTTTTGAGGGTAATGCCCCCTTGCCCTCAAGCTCATTTTTCAGACAAAGCACATGAGTTAAGGTATGATTGCATCATGAGTGTCAGCCAACCGTCACCCCCAATCAAATGGTTTTCCAGATTACGATGGAAGCTCACCTTCTCCTACACGTGGGTCACCGTTGCCACACTGCTCACCTTTGAACTGATACTGATTCTTGGTGCCCTATTCTTTTTAGGCTCAACTCTATTTTCAAGTTTGCTTTTAGACAATCTTAGAGATGAAATGAACACACATGCAGCGCCAATTTTGGCTCAAGCCCCGCCTGATACGGAAGCCCTTGAGCAATGGCTTGACTCTTTGGTCAATCAACAGACTCAAATCAATTTAAACGGCTCAATCGCTGAGACAACCCAGCTACAAATTGGCACGGTTAATTTCTCGGATGCCAACCAAGCCCTATATATTTTGGCGCCTAATCAAACGATATTGGCCCGACTTCCACGGACTTCCGATGATACAGCTTCTGCACAATCCGCATTCTTCGAAGAAGCAGCCACCCAAGCGGTCATCGAGAGCGCGTTAAACGGTGAAACCAATGATCGGCTTTTAGCAGGAACGCTTGAAAACAGCCAACAGGTAACGGCCGTTCCAATCCAAAACAATAATCAACTGGTTGGCGTTGCTGTACTCACCTACCAACTCCCATTTATAACAAGAGAATTGTTTGTCCCTATTTTGCAGGTTGTGCTGCTCACAACTATCCCGCTCACTATTGGCGCAATCTTCATTGGTACGATCTTTGGCTTTTTTACCTCACGCAGCATGACCAATCGGATCAAAAAAATGACCCTTGCCGCAGAGGCGTGGAGCCAAGGAGACTTTTCAGTCGTGGCTCAAGATGGTGGCGGGGATGAACTAGGCCAGTTAAGTCGACGCCTGAATCAGATGGCTGAACAGCTTCAAAATTTGATTGACACCAGTCAAGAGCTAGCCACCGTTGAAGAACGTAATCGATTAGCTAGAGATTTACACGATTCGATAAAGCAACAGCTTTTTGCCACAAGCATGCAGTTGGGAGCGGCCATCAATCTATTTGAAACGGATTCCCAAACGGCCCGCACGCATATCACGACCGCTGAAAAGCTAGCCAATCAAGCGCAAAAAGAACTGACTGGTCTTATCCAAGAACTACGCCCAGCTGCTTTAGATGGACAAGGCTTACCCGAAGCACTCAAAGCATATTTGCAAGATTGGTCGAAGCACACCGGCATTCGGGCAAATTTCCGCTTACAAAATGCCCAAACGCTTCCGTTAGCTATCGAACAATCTCTGTTTCGCATGTCGCAAGAAGCATTGGCCAATATTGCTCGACACAGTCTAGCAACAGCCGTTGATGTCCATCTTTCATGGCAAGATGAACAATTTACGATGACGCTATCAGATAACGGCGTTGGGTTCGACACCCAAGCGATCAAGTCAGGCATTGGTCTTAAAAGTATGCAGGAGCGATTAGCCATGATTAACGGCTGTTTCGACATTAACTCAACCCCAACCAAAGGCACCATTATCCAAGCTACTGTACCTCTAAAGGAGGCCACGGCGTGAGTGAAATAATTAGCGTGATGCTCGTTGACGACCATAAATTGGTTCGAGAAGGGGTTCGTGCCTTCTTGCAATCGCAGCCAGATATGGCGGTTGTGGCGGAAGCGGATTCGGGAGAAACGGTCGTTGCCATCGCCAGCGAGCACGCCCCAGATGTCGTTTTGATGGACCTAATCATGCCCGGGATGGACGGGGTTGAAGCCACCCGTCGATTGAAGCAGGCTAGCCCTCGCACCTATATCATCATCCTGACCTCCTACCATCAAGACGAGCATATCTTTCCAGCTATTAAAGCTGGTGCACTCTCTTACCTGCTCAAAGATGTCGAAACAGTGGTGCTGGTCGATGCCATTCGGAAAGCAGCAAAGGGAGAAGCCGTTTTACACCCTCAAGTTGCCGCCCGCGTCGTGCAGGAAATTCACGGCGGCAAGAAAAATACGCAAAACCCATACACCGAACTCAGCAGCCGAGAAATGGACGTCCTTCTCTTAATTGCTGAGGGTCAAAACAACAATCAGATTGCTGAATCGCTGGTGATTAGTGAAAAAACGGTCAAGAGCCACGTCAGCAATATTTTAAGCAAGCTTCATTTGGGTGACCGGACGCAAGCGGCCGTTTATGCCTGGCGCGAAGGTATTGTGCGAAAAAGTTAAGGTTAAGTAGGGAATGGTCCAATCGCTGAACATCAATCTATAAAAAAAGCCCGTCCACAGATTGCTCAGAGGCCACAGATTTTGATGGTTTCTCATCTGTAAAATCTGTGGCATCTATTGTCAATTTTGGGCGGTGAAAAATCACCGCCTCTAAAGATAAACGCCTCTAATTATTATAAAGTGCTGACGTACAGAAACGGCTTGAATCACTGCCACCCATCAAAATAGGTAAATAAATCTGAATTGGGCCGAGGGCTGGCGTAGGTGCAGTAACGGCCGTTGCAATCTTAAAGATCGAGCCACCATAGCTCGCCACATAAAGTTCACCGTTGCATCCTTCACCAAACGTACTAATTGAAGCAAGGCCGCTAATAGGCCCATTAATCACAATCGTCCAGCCACCACCCCCATCAGGAATCGCCATCCACACGTTTGACGTAACAAAATCACCGTAAAGATATATCCCCTGTAAATCGGTGTGCAGCTCACCACGATAAACATATCCACCCGTAATCGAAAACCCTTCGTCATTTGGGTCACTCAGATTATCGTGTGGATATTCAGCAATAGGGAACACATAATCAGTCGTGGGGCCACAATCGTCAAGATTGAAGGCATGGGTTGCTTCATAACAGCGCCAGCCATAATTCTCGCCACCCGTGCTCTCACCGGAGACGTAGTTCACTTCTTCCCATAAATTCTGCCCCACGTCTGCAATAAACATATCGCCCGTTTGGCGGTCAAAGCTGAAACGCCACGGGTTTCGTAAGCCCAGCGCCCAAATTTCATCTAGTGTGGTGGGGTCATCAACAAAGGGGTTATCAGCTGGAATAGCGTAAGGGTCGCCATTATCAACGTCGATGCGTAAAATTTTACCGAGTAACGTTTGCCGCTCCTGACCGTTGCCAACTTCGCCAAACGGATCACCACCGCTACCGCCGTCACCCGATGCGATATACAAATAGCCATCCTCGCCAAAATTGAGATCGCCCGCATTGTGATTTCGCTCAGGTTGCTCGATGGTCAACAGAATTTTTTCACTATCTGGATCGGCCACATTTTGGGCATCATTGGCCGTAAAGCGGGAAATCGTTGTGTCACCATTGCTGTTAATATAGTTTACATAAAAATAAGGTGTACTTGGATAGTCGGGATGAAATGCTAAGCCGAGTAGCCCCCGTTCACTATGGGACGCACTATCAACCCGAGCATCAATATCTAAAAATGGGGTGCTAAGTGTAGCCCCATCTTCTATCACGTATATATAGCCAGCCCGCTCAGCCACAAACAGCCGATTATCACCCGCGTTTGCAATATCAATGGGTTGTGTGAATCCATTTACAACTGGTTCAACGCTCAAAGTCGGGGCCACACCTCGGTTTGGGTGTGCTTCTGGACGTAAGGCAACGGCCGTTAATCCGCTAATCAAAATACAGATGGCAATGAGGCTAAAAATAACAACTTTTTTCATAAATCCTCCGAATCAATGCTGATCAAATCAAGGATAGGATAAGTGAAACATGAAAAATTAACTGACAATCAGCTAATAAGATTAAACATGGGAAATGCGTTAGACCAGTCAGGTTTTCACCATCATCATTTAATAAACCGGGAACAAACCAGACTCGTCTGGTTTAGATATGTGGTTTACGGTCGTATTTGCAAAATCTCCCCGCTTCGGTGATCTAGCATATAAAGCTCCCCGCTCATATCTTCACCAAAACTAGCCACCAAGCGACCCGTATTCAGCACAATGGCAGATTGCCATTGCCCATCAACATCTACCATCGACCACACATTACCCGTGCAGTAGTCTGTGAAAAAGTAGTTACCCCAAAGTGCAGAATGCGCTTCGCCTCGGTAAACGTACCCCCCGGTAATTGAACATCCATCGCTGTGGTTATATTCAACTACTGGAAACGTTAAACCATTAGGGTCGCACCCAGCAAAGAAGCAGTTGTTTCCTTCATACCAATTCCAGCCATAGTTTTGGCCACCACCCACTGTAAACGGCTGATAGTTCACTTCTTCCCACTCATTTTGACCCACATCCGCAATAAACAAATCGCCGGTTAATCGATCAAAGGAGAATCGCCACGGGTTGCGTAATCCCGTCGCCCAAATTTCATTGCGCACGCCGTCATCATTGATAAATGGATTTGAAGCGGGAACGCCATACGCAAAACTATCATTATTGGCATCAATATCGATTCGCAGCATGTTGCCAAGAAGCGTACTGAAGGTTTGACCATTGTTATCTGGATCACCAGCGCTGCCGCCGTCCCCCATACCAATGTACAAATAGCCATCGGGACCAAACTTAATTTGCCCACCGTTGTGATTGTTATACGGCTGTCCCATACTCATCAAGATTTGCTCTGAATTGGAGTCGGCAAGGTTTGGGTTGTCTGGTTGCACTTGAAAGCTAGAAATGACGGTACTGCCGGCACCATCAGTGTAGTTAACGAAAAAACGACCGTTTTCTTCATAAGATGGGTGAAATGCGACGCTGAGTAACCCCTGCTCATTGGCATCCGAATTAACCAGATCTTGAATATCTAAAAACGGGTCTGGCAGCAAGCTCCCATTTGCCATGATGCGAATTGTGCCCGCTTGCTCTACCACAAATAAGCGGTCATCAAATGCGTGCGTTAAATAGATTGGCTTAAAGAGTTGCCCGGCAGGCAAAACTGATACCAATTGAATTGAGTTAGCTAACTGTACTGTGAGCGGTTCAGGGGTTGCAGTTGGCTCAGGTTCTGGCGTATTTGTCGGTTGCTCAATCGCAATCGTCGCCTCTGCTGTTGGCAGCTCAGGCTCTGAAACGGCCGTTGGTGGTTCCGAGGTCGGTTCAACTTGTACAGATTCCTCAACAATGATGGGGGGCGTTTCCACCACCACGTCTGTAGCTGGGGCTTGACACCCCACTAACGCAAAAAACATTAAAAATAATAAAAAGAACAGTTTCTTCATATCCAACCCTTTTGTAAATATCTATGAAATAGGACTTTCACAAATTGCGGTTTCTGAACCCATCGAGATGATATTCATCACCCACAGGAAAGCTCAGGACACATAAGTCCTGTAGAAAATTAAATGTTCCTTGAGAAGGAACATTATCGGTGCCAAAGGACATTTTAAGCGAACAAAACCTTTAGGGTTTGCATCTATACAAATTTTTAATGAAAGTGGGAAGCTTTATCCCCAAATGAGGAATTTGGGAAAGCATAAATCTCAAATGTAGGATTACAAAGGTGGAGGGTTTTTATCTCTCTACCCCTGTGACCCTACCGAAATTGTTTATTTACGGCCGTTCTTCAATCGGCACAAATGTTAAACCAACCTCACCAATATAAGCTGCCTTAGGACGGATGAGGCGATTGTTGGCCAACTGCTCTTGCACGTGGGCTGTCCAGCCAGCAATGCGACTAAGTGCAAACAAGGGGGTAAACTGATCAACAGGAAGTCCAATCATATACAGCACCACCGCTGAATAATAGTCCACGTTGGCATAAAGATTGCGATCAATAAAATACGCGTCGGCGCGGGCAAAAGATTCAATTTGTGAGGCAATATCATACCATTGCCCTTGCCCGCTAGATTTAGCAAGCCGTTCTGCCATAGGACGTAAAATTTTGGCACGGGGATCTTCCACTTTATAAACGCGATGGCCAATCCCCATAATACGGTTACCTGCTTCACGCATTTCCTTGAACCATGCTTCCACATCCCCACGTTGGGCGGCATCAATAAACTGTTCCATCGCTTTCTGATTGGCACCGCCGTGTGCGGCTCCTTTTAGCGTACCAATCCCTGATACGATGGCTGAGTACATATCCGCCAACGTACCCGTTGTCACGCGTGAGGCAAACGTAGAGGCGTTAAACCCGTGATCAGCCAGCATCACTAAATAGGCATCTAAAGCTTGAGCAGCGTCGGCGCTTGGTTCTTCCCCATTGAGCATGTACAAAAAATTTGCAGCATGGCCTAAGTCGTTGCGTGGCGCAACAGGTTCCTTGTTTGTTCGAATCCGTTCCCAAGCGGCAACGATGGTGGGCAATACGGCCGTTAACAAAAGCGCTTTTTTGCGGGCGCTATCAGCACTTATATCATCAGCAGTGGGGTCAATCAAACCTAATGCACTCACAATCGTGCGCAAAACAGCCATAGGATGCGCCTCGTGCGGGATATTTTGCATGGTTTTCAGCATGGCTGATGGCAGACCGCGTTTAGCAACCAAAGCGACCTTAAAAGCCTCTAGCTGGGTCTGATTAGGCAACCCTCCGTTCCACAAAAGATAAACCACCTCTTCAAAGCAGGCATTTTCACCAAGGTCCATAATGTTATATCCCCGGTAAATTAGCTCCCCAATTTGACCATCTACTCGACTAAGTGTTGAGTCAGCCGCTGTAACACCTGCTAATCCTTTTCCACTGCTCATTGGGTGTCTCCTTATTTCATTTTTGATCGTTGATATAGATAAGTATAGCACACAGCACATGCTGAATATGGCAAGTCTAAATCGTCACAATTCACTCAGAATTAATCCTTGGAACGGCCGTATGTGCTAAACTGAAGAGACATCGCGTTAAGTGTTCCGAAGTTTCAAATTTGAAAACCTTGTTAGATGAAAACTTCGGAACCTCGAGGAAACGAAGATTTTGGCTGTTGTTTTATTCAAAGCAGGAACTTCGTTTCACTTAAGCAAGACCACATAGCCTGTCTGTATTTGTATTCCAATTTAGTTATAAAGTTGTTGTAATGAGATCTTGTCTAGGAGGGACAATAATGGATTACGTATTTTTAATTGAATTTAATCAACAAAGAGCCAACTCTGGAAAATTAATGGAAAATATCAAAGAGTTAGGATGCAAAGTTCACTACATCACAGCGGATCCGACGGGGCAAGGCATCTTCGGCATTGTCGAAGCGCCTTCTCTTGAACAACGCGACACTTTTTTCCGCAATATCGCTTACATGGTTCAAAAGATCAACAACCTACCTGATGATGGTCCCGTTTATCCGACACCAACGTTGGGTGAGAAATCATATGATGGATTAGCCACGTGGGCCTACTCTACAGTTGGTGAAATCATCAATGGGTTGACACGCTTGAAATATGATGGCAAAGGGAGTTTGCTGCCTTATCAAATTGAAACCATCTTAAAAGGTGGGGTCACCGGCGTTCACGGCGGCTAATGCCTTTAGTGAAACGAAGTTTTTAGCCATCATTTTATTCACACCAGGAATTTCGTTTCACTTAACTACATTTTGTTAGCAAGAGGGTCTCTCATGAGGCCCTTTTTTTGATCACCTGCTGTAATCGCTTTTTTGTGCGAACCGTTTGCGGGTGGGCATCCCCAAGCTTGCTCTGCCGAATATGAAGCGCCTGACCAAAGAACGCCATCGCCTCGTCCAGGTTGCTTTCATCTTCAGCAATGACGCCGAGATTAAAATTGATATTGGCCACGTTGAAATGTTTGCCATCTTGCATCACGACGTAAATGTCCTGGGCACGATTTAGATCAACTTTTGCCTCTTCGTGTGCTTTCAGCTTGATTTTGACATCCCCTAAGTTGATTAAAGAAACGGCCGTTTTGGGGTGAATCTCACCAAAAATTGTCAAATTAATATCAAGTGCTTCTTCATAATAAGATTTAGACGCCTCATATTTCTCTAAATCTCGCAAAACATACCCCATATTGTTAAAGCTCAAAAC
>JBCCFD010000376.1:0-8134 GCA_039029915.1 Chloroflexota bacterium | reverse complement strand
TGAAGGATTCACAATTGAAGAAATTCTTACGCTACCAAACAATGAATTTGATACGTACGTTTTTACAGAAGATGTGCTCTTGTTTAAAGCTGGCTCATCTGAAATCTTAGGGCGATTTCAACTTCTACCAGATCGGCTAATTATTGAATTGGCAGAAATTCACGGTGGAGGCGAAGGCGTTTTGCCCACGTTGGTTATCACCAGCAAAAAGATTGCCAAGAAACGGGGGATCTCACTCCTTGAATGGCGCATTCACGCAGTAACTTGTGTCAATCCAAATTTAAAATTACGTCGAGTCCTCGAAAAGAGGCAATTCAAGGTTGTGAATCATGAGATTGTTGGTCAAATTTATCATAAGGTAGAGTCAGTTTAGAATCTGGTTCCTTATTCTTTAAAAGACCGTCATGTTTGAATGGCCGCTAAAACGTCCTCAATTGTGGGCGCCGTTTCTTGGTTATAAAAATGCCCAATTCTACGATAAATGTTAGCGGCCCCTTCATGAAAGCCAGCTGGTAGCCCAATCGCCCCAAAAGTTTCCACCATTTCATCCATTTCGCCAGCGAAGCGCCACGCTTTATTGTGGGCCACGCTAACAACGCGCCGCTGAGCGTCCGTCGGTTTGTTTGGGTCATAGTTGGCCCACTGCTCTTCCAAAGCGGATCGTACCCCCATCTTGTCAGCCGCGCCTAAGACGAGCGCCAGTAGCGCCAGCCCCCCTTTTGTTTGGGCTGCAAAACACATTTTCAAAGCAGAAGCCTGCCCAATCTCTGCCCCAACGATTGACGTTTCTAAAGGGCCTGCGGAAAAATATTGACTAGCTTTATCAGCCGCACCGCCTGACAAATGGAGCCACGTGGTCATCGGCTTAGTGGGAGGTCCCCCAACGATGCCCCCATCCACAAACTGAATATTCACTTGCGCCATTTTGTCGCCAATGCGATTCGCTTTTTGGGGCGAGATCGCATTCCCATCAATAAACAGACCTTTAAATTGATGCCCGATCACTTCGTCTGCCACAGCTTCAGCAGCATGGGGTGGACAGACGGACAGCATAACGGCCGTTTCCCGGCACAGTGCCTCAACGGACCCCACATTGATTAAACCAGCCCCCTGTGCCCGCTCATGAGTTGCTGAAGAACGGCCGTTGCCCGCCCAATACACCTCATAACCGCTACGATGCACTGTATTAGCCACAGCGACGCCCATGTTCCCAGGATGTAAAATGCCAATTTTTTGAGTCATTTTGTCGTCTTCGCCTTATTTTTGTGAGGGCAACCGATCGATTTCAAACAGGTCATTGATACGAGCGTATTGAGGACCCGCCAAACGACCAATCGGTTGATAAGCGTTCACATTAATTTTGTAATCATCCATCAAAATGCCGTCATCAACATGCATATAAATGACCTTGCCAACAACCATCGTGTAGCTCATGGTGCCATCATCATTTTTGATATCGTAAGTATGCACCATTTGGCACTCAAAGCTCGCTTTACTTTCTTTAACTCGGGGAACTTTTATTTTTTCACACGGAACGGCCGTTAGCTCAGCAAACTTAAACTCATCGACCTCTGCGGGCAGGATCGTAGCGGTAAGGTTCATCTTCTCAACCGTAGCTTCGTCAACGAGATTGGCGACAAACTCACCGGTATCTAAAATATTTCGCAAGCTATCTTTTGGCTCATTATTTACCCACCCACTAGCAAACATGACGTGTGGCGGGCTGCCCGCCACACCGTTGAAAAATGAGTAGGGCGCCACATTATAAATATTGTCAGTTGAAACAGTCGAAATCCAACCAATCGGTCTAGGGATCACCAAGCCAGACAATAATTTATAATTTTGCTTACTCGTTAGCTGTGCAGTATCAAATTGCATTTTGATTTGGTCCTTCTTTTTGGGTCACACCTTGAAGCGTGATTTGACGAAACATTTGATTCATTTGCTCGGGAGTATAGGGCATCTGATTTTGGAACCACCATTGAATCAACGACATTAATGAACCCGTTAGATGTGTCGCTATCACATCGTCAGGTAACTCAAAGCGAATCCCATTCTCTCTTAAAAATTTCAGCCGATTGCGCCAATCCACCGCCATCTTTTGACGCGAGATTTGCCCAATCTTAATCATCACTGGCGTGCCTACCATCTTATTCCACCAAGCGGAGCCTTCTTGCCCGTGTTGAAATAAATCAACAACGGATGGCAAGAGAGAATCAGGGTCAGCTTGGGAAAAATCAAGGATCTGCTCTGGCATGCCTATCATCAGCAAATCATCTTTATCTTTGAAATGCGCGTAAAACGTGGAGCGCCCCACGTCTGCTTCGTCTAAAATTTGCTGGACGGTAATCTCTTCATATGATTTTTCCAGCAGCAGCGCCAGAAGCGCCTGACGCAAACTCTGCTTTGTTTTACGTATTCGACGGTCAATCTTTGGCATAATACTGAACAATTCCTTTCGATTTGTTTTGTTTTGAACACGGCCGTATTGTTTGTCTGTTGACTTCGTGAACAGCGGCGATTACGCTGTAATCAAACAGTTGTTCAATAACGAACAAGTATACGACAAAGAGTAATGAGATGAAAAAAATAATTATTGTTGGCGCTGGCCCCGCTGGGGCAACAGCCGCCTATCTATTCGCCAAACATGGCATACACGTCGTCCTGATTGAGAAGGCAAGCACATTTGACCGCGTATTTCGTGGTGAAGCATTAATGCCCTTAGGCTTAGACGCCTTAAAAGAGCTAGGCTTATTGGATGAGGTGTTTGAATTACCCAATCGGCACATCAACTCATGGGACATGTACGTTGGCAACAAACAGATTTTTCAGGTGTTTGAGCCAAAGGAAGACCTCGGCTACCAAGCGGTGCGCGTTGTTTCTCAACCCGCCTATTTGGAGATGGTCACTGAAAAGGCACAGCACTTTGATCATTTTGAGCTGCGTATGAATACGCCAGTCCGCGACCTTATTTGGGAAAACGGCCGTGTTGTGGGCGTTAAGCTCAGAAGCGGTGAAGAGATTCAAGCCGATTACGTATTGGGGTGTGACGGGCGAGGCTCACTCGTGCGCTCACGAGCTGATATCAAGCTCAATTTACTGCCTGAAAGCTACGACATTTTGTGGTTTAAGTTTCCGGCACCAAAGCAGCGTCACGGTTCCACTGACGTGATGTTTATGGGGTCTATTAAGCACACAGCCCTGTGCTACAACTCATGGGACAATCAAATGCGGTATGCGCTCATGCTGCCAAAAGGCACAATTTCCCAAAATCGAAACAGGGTTTGGTTTGATTCGCTTTGCGAGCCAGCCCCCGCATGGCTACAGGCGCATCTTGCCTCAGTAAGAGATGAAATTAGTAAACCAGACTTGCTCAACGTGATCGTCGGACGAGCCTCAGCCTGGTCAAAGCCGGGACTGCTGCTTATCGGAGATGCCGCTCATCCAATGTCACCCATTCGGGCGCAAGGCATTAATTTGGCACTGCGCGATGTGATTAGTGTAGCCAACCATATCATTCCGGCGCTCAAGGAAACTGGTGATGTGGATAAGGCAGCCACGGCCGTTTCCGCAGAACGTCTTCCTGAAATAGAACGGGCTCAGCAGCTTCAGCTTCGAGAAGCCCAAGGGCAAGGCAATGAACGATTACGGCCGTTGCTTATCAACATTGCCAAAGCAACCGGCCCGCTTTTTGGTCGGTTTGAATGGGCCAAAAAATCATGGCTCAATCAGCAAAAAGAGCTGCGCTTTGGCACGGTAGACATTCAACTTAAGCTGTCGGAATGACAGCGCGCTCTACCGCAGGTGCTTTTGAAGAAGCTGTAAAAACCGCTCATTTTCTTCAGGCAAGCCAATTGAAACGCGGCAATAGCCGGGCAAATAAAACTTCGACAGCTCTCGAATAATCATGCCATCCTGCATGAGGGCATCTGTCAACTGTTGGCTATCCCGTTCTGGTTTAAACAGCACAAAATTTGATTCGGATGGGAACGCGGTGATGCCGTCCATATCGGTTAACGCTTGAAACATCTTGGTGCGTTCTGCGATGGTAACGGCCGTTACTCGCTCAATCATTTCCTGATCATCTAGGGCAGCATGAGCAGCCGTCAGGGTAAGATGATTGATATGAAACGGCCGTTTCCCTCGCGCCAAATAATCAGCAATCTGCGGCGTTGTGATAGCGTAGCCAAGTCGCAAGCCAGCCAAGCCAAACAATTTTGAGAAACTATGCACCACAATAATGGGATACCCCTGATTCACATAGGCCAGCGAATCAGCCATCTGTTCGTTCGTGTTAAACTGCCAATACACCTCATCCGCCACCACGACGATGTTTGATGGGAGCCGATCCATCAAATGGTCAAATTCTGTTTGGGTCAACACGTTACCGGTCGGGTTGTTGGGGCTACACAGATAGAGGAGTCGGGTTTTGGGCGTTACGGCCGTTAAAATCGCCTCCACATCGTAGCTAAAATCTGCCTTTCGGGCCGCATGAACAGGCCTTGCACCCATTTGCTTAATCGTGATTTCATAAATCGGGAACGTCGGTGGACAAACAATCGCCTCATCCCCCTCACGCAAAAACCCTTGGGCAATCAGAGCCAGCACGTCGCAGCCCCCGTTGCCAGTAAAGAACTGGGTTTTATCAACACCTTGCTTAACATAGTTAGCCAACTGCTCGCGCAATGTCTCGTCACTGTTGAGCGGATATCGATTGAGGTTCAAAACGGCCGTTTGTAGTGCCTCAACCACCTTGGGGCTAGTAGGCAGCGGATTTTCATTGGAGGCCAACTTAGAAATCTCCTCAACTCCATATTTCTCTCGAATCATCTGAATGGGATTGCCCCCTTTATAAACCGGAGAATCCATTAAATACTGTTTAAACTGCAAGTGATTTTCTAACTTTTCAACCATATCCCAATTATAGAGTCCAAACTGGAAAAAACGACCCCGAAAAATGCAATTTTGTGCGTGATTAAGGCGTTTTTATCCAATATCAAAACCAATGAAAAATCATTGGTGCATTTATTTTCCAGTAATATTAAATAAAGTCAAAATTATACACCAAACGATGCGGCGCAATGCAAATTAATAGCGACAGTTCACAAATTACTGGTATATTTGTCTTGAGGAAATACGAAATTATCGGCTTATTAATTGATGTTACGCGCTAAAAAACCTCTGAGGTTTCTAAACAGATTGGCAATCACTGGCGTTTCTTGAAAAACCTCAGAGGTTTGCACGCCTAACACCTAACACCTGACACCTGACACCCGATACCTGACACGATTTACACAGGAGGAACCATATGAGCAGCTACGATGAGGTCTATCAACGTTGGCAAGCCGATCCCCAAGCGTTTTGGGCAGAAGCGGCTGACTTAATCGATTGGGATAAAAAGTGGGATGAGATTCTTGACGAAAGCAATCCACCCTTTTATCGCTGGTTTAAAGGAGGCATGCTCAACACCTGCTACAACGCCCTCGACCGCCATGTGGAAAACGGCCGTTCTGACCAGCTCGCTCTCATCTATGACAGTCCCATCACCAACAGCATTCAAAAATACACCTATGCCGAACTTAGAGACGAGGTGGCCAAACTGGCTGGCGTCCTCGTTAGTATGGGGGTTGAAAAAGGGGATCGCGTCATTATTTATATGCCGATGGTCGCAGAAGCGGCAATGGCGATGCTGGCCTGCGCGCGACTCGGAGCCATTCACTCGGTGGTCTTTGGTGGCTTTGCCTCTAAAGAGCTGGCCGTCCGCATTGATGACGCCAAGCCAAAAGTAATCATGTCGGCGTCGTGCGGCATTGAGCCAACCCGCCTTGTGCCCTACAAACCCCTCCTGGATGAAGCGATCTATCTATCAACCCATAAGCCAAGCCAAACTTTAATTCTGCAGCGCCCGCAAATGACGGCAACGCTCCAAGCGGGGCGGGACTTGGATTGGGCTGAGGCAATGAAAACGGCCGTTTCTCATCCCTGCGTGCCTGTCGCCGCGACTGACCCGCTTTACATTCTCTACACATCCGGCACCACGGGCATGCCCAAAGGAATTGTGCGGGACAACGGAGGTCATGCCGTAGCCCTGCGTTGGAGCATGCCCAACGTGTTTAACACCCATCCCGGGGAAGTATATTGGGCTGGTTCAGATGTGGGCTGGGTTGTCGGGCACTCCTACATCGTTTATGCGCCCCTGCTGACAGGCTGCACCACAGTTTTGTTTGAGGGCAAACCGGTAGGCACGCCCGATGCGGGCGTGTATTGGCGGGTCATTGCTGAACACGGTGTCAAAACGTTCTTTACCGCCCCCACCGCCATCCGCGCCATCAAGCGAGAAGACCCCAACGGGGAAGAGATTAAAAAATATGACCTCAGCCGCTTTGAAACGCTTTTCGTAGCGGGCGAGCGATGCGACCCCGACACGCTGCTTTGGTCTGAAAAACAGCTCAACATTCCGGTCATAGACCACTGGTGGCAAACAGAAAGCGGCTGGCCCATTGTGGCCAACTGCATGGGGATCGAACAGCTACCGGTGAAGCCCGGCTCCGCCTGCAAGCCCGTCCCTGGCTATGACGTTCAGGTGCTCAGGCCAGACGGTACCCAAGCGGAACCAAATGAAATTGGGGACATTATGGTGAAATTACCGCTGCCCCCCAGCTGCTTACCAACCCTTTGGAACAACGACGATCGCTTTATTTCTGCCTACCTCAGCTTCCACAAAGGATATTATTCCACCGCCGACGCCGGATTCTTTGACCAAGATGGCTATTTGTCCATCATGGGCCGCACGGATGACATCATCAATGTGGCGGGGCACCGCCTCTCCACGGGCGGTATGGAAGAAGTGCTGGCTGCCCACGGAGATGTGGCTGAATGTGCGGTCGTGGGGGTAGCTGACGCCTTAAAAGGTGAAGTGCCAGTTGGCTTTATGGTGCTCAAGGCTGGCGTCGACCGAGCGCATGATGACATTGTGGCTGAATGTGTGCAGATGGTTCGACAGCAAATCGGGCCAGTGGCGGCCTTTAAGCAGGCGCTGGTGGTCAAACGACTCCCCAAAACGCGCTCTGGCAAAATCCTGCGCGGCACCATCAAAAAAATCGCTGAAAACCAAGAGTACCGCCTGCCGGCCACCATTGACGACCCCATCATTCTATCGGAAATCCACGACGATTTAAAAACGATTGGCTATGGGTAAACTCGATTTTTTGCTCGCCTGTCTACTGTTTCGTCAACCGTCGTTTGATAGATAAAAATTGAGCAGCAAATGGCGATTATCATAAGGCAATTGCACTCATCCAAATTACGGTTGATTTTGAAGAATCAGTCAATCACCCAAGAGCCAAAGAAGACGCTGAATATTTAGAAGCGTTACGGCAAAATATCTAATTTTTTTAATGCGGAGAGGGGACAAACTGTCTATTGTGGAGCCATTCTGGTGTATAATAATGGATGTAAGATCAGGTTGGCATCAGTGAGTGCATACTCTGATATTCTGAATTATTGATACTGAAATTTAACAAATTTAAAATGTGCAACAAATTGACAAAAGTCGAAAATAAGGCCGCGACCCTCGGAAACGGCGATTGAGGCCGATTAAGGCCGATTGAGGCCAATTGAGACCGATCGTAAGGATGAAAAAACATTAATGGAAGATAAGAAATGGCCATTTTTGGGGGTGACTCAAAAGACCCTCGGAGCGTAAGATTTTGTGGGATAAAAAATCCACAGCAAGTGAGAATAATGGGTGATAAATAAGTTGAGTATCCCAAAAAACATCAAAATCGTGTATACTTTAGAGGGTCCTTTCCCAATTTGAAAATCTGCAGTCAGAGAGGCACCCATTCCCTAAGAGGGGTTGAAACCATTTGTGCAGTACGCTAACGTACTTTTTGCACTTTTGTCAGAGAGGCACCCATTCCCTAAGAGGGGTTGAAACAAATAAGTAAACTTCCCATAAAACTAATAATTCCATCGGGTCAGAGAGGCACCCATTCCCTAAGAGGGGTTGAAACGTTTCCTGTCCTGTTCTAGGAGCCGCAAGTCCATCAGTCAGAGAGGCACCCATTCCCTAAGAGGGATTTAGACATATCCACCACGATACGAGCCTCGGTATCAAATACTGGGTCAGAAC
>JBCCFD010000375.1:0-8156 GCA_039029915.1 Chloroflexota bacterium | reverse complement strand
CATTTCCACTTTCCCTCTGTTGAAAAGAGCTATTTGGATCAGCTAAAGCAAGCATTAGACGAAAATGGGGTAACATTAGAAAATATTTTGATTGACGATGGGGATATTGCCAATCTTGATGATGAAGTACGGCAGGCTGATGTTGAAATGGCTAAACGCTGGCAGCAGATTACGGCTTATTTAGGTGGCAAAGGGAACCGTGTCGATTGTGGTCGTGAACGGCCGTTTCCCACCACAATCAATCACACTGTCAATGCTTTGAAGGCGTTAACGCAGCATGCTGACTCGTTGGGCATTCGCGTCGTCATAGAAAATTTCCACCAAATGAGCCGTGAACCAGAGACGCTGATCGATATCATGCAGAAAGTTGAACGTCCTATAGGGGTATGCGTTGATTATGGGAATGCGGAGCAGTCAGCAGATAAATTTGGCACGATTGAAAAGTTGATGCCGCTGGCTACTTCCATCCACTGCAAAGCGAACTATGTTGATGGAGAGATTGATTCGGCAGATTTACACCAATCGCTTTCGTATATACAAGACGCCCAATTTGATGGGCCCATCACCCTGATTATCAATGAAACCGAGAATGAGTGGGACGAGCTGCTAAAGCTGAGAACGGCCGTTTCTGACTATCTCGTGGAAAGTAGTTGAGTTGATAGTTCACTATTGAGCTGATGCTGCTGGTAGTCGTTGGTAAAGAATAACTGCTCAAATGAGTGAATTGATGCAAAAAAAGCACCTCATTTGAGCAGTAAAAGCGGTCAGATTTAAGCTTATAAAGTTTTAGAGATACCGGACGTGTCTTTGAAGGTATCGAGGAAAAGAAGTGTTCGTCTAGAAACACCTTCAAGCATTGATTTTATCGTTTCAGAATCTTGAACAAGATCTAGGAATCCAGCAATTGAGGGATCAATTGTCTGCTCATCTAGCTTTCTAAACCCCATGCTCCATTCAGGGAACTCTCTTTTATCTGCGAATTTTTCAATTAGCTTAATGACGCCTGAATGACGTCGATCTTTAGCGATCTTGGCGTAGAGCGCCTGAACCTCATCCCGGTCCCCTTCAAGCAGTTGGATAAAGTTGCCATCAAAGTAAAGAAGCAGGCCCGAAATGTTACGAGCTTGATTATTTTTCTTAGAGGTTGTCAGCAGGTCCATAAGTTCATCATCAGACATGGTGTGGTCAGCTGAACTTACGTACATGATTTTGAAAATTTTATCTTCCATCAGAGTTCCTAGAATGTTGAATTTTTGATTCTGCTATTATCGATTTTATCAACAACTTTAAATTTAGCAGTAAAATTTAAGAAAAAACAACTTTACCGAAACAAAATCTTACTTTAAATTGGTCGAGGAGAAAATAGGACAGTTAGTTAAATCAACCAAAAATCCTACTTGATATTTTCAAGAAACGGTTTTTGGGACGCTTGTGTCACGGTAGATGGATAAACTGGTCTCAAAACAAATTACAGAGTCAATCAATTACGTCCTAGTTATCTTTTAGGAGATCATAATGTTTATCGATATTGTACCGGATGGAAGTTCTACCCCAACAACTGATGGCCCCATCGTTGAAAAAAAACGGATTGACAGTCACCGCATGCTCAGGCAACTCAATATAGAACGAGGAGCCAAGATACTTTTGCTGGCTGTAGAAAATGACGAAGACGTTTCTTTTCTTGCTCGGCGGGTTAGTCATCAAGGTGAATTAATTGTGCTAGATGCTGATATTGACACACTAAATCGGATCGAGACCCGAAAAAGGGATGGTGCATATAAATCAAGCAAGGTCACTGGTGAAGCGATACACACTGCCTTCTATCCACCAGAGCGGGTTGATTTGCCGGTTTCCACGGCCGAATTTGACGGTGAGTCGCTCCAATTTCCAGACAGCTACTTTGATGCGGTTTGGGTGAGCTGTTGGGGTGTTGAAACGGCCGTTTATCCCGAACTGATCAAACAAGAGCTTTATCGCGTTGTGCGTGCTGGAGGGCTGGTTGCGATTTATTAATCGTCATGATTACGAAAGAAGGGCCACGGCTCGGACTGGCGAGCCTGTGCCCCCTCTTATTTTCAAAGGTAGGCCAATAAATTGAAAACGGCCGTTTCCCACCAGCTCATGCAAGTTGACCAAATTCTCGTAGTGCGTGAATCCCATTTGGCCACAAATAGTGTGAACCTCAACGTTTGAGACTTTGCGCACTCCCGGTGAGCGCATTTCGACGCCAAACGCAGCAATCTTTTGCTCACCAAACCATTGGGCTACTTCGGCCGAAATGCCTGGTCCATTTACCCAATCCTCTGTGCCAAAGTAACGTCGATAATGGTCTGTATAAATCAAGATGGTGTCATTCGGCTGCACCTGTTGACCTGCCTTTTTAATGGCCGCTTTAACTTCCTCAAGCGTGATTAGCTCCAGTAATCCCTTATCTGAACAATCAATACAGAATGCTGATGTGAAAAACCTTTCGAGTGGCATCGTGTCAATTCCTTTGTCGCGAAGCTCCGGCAGAAAATGATTGTACGCATCAACATGCGTGCCGGTGTGTTCGCCAAAGGTCATTTTATGGACGGTAGGGGAAAGGGTTGTCGGATTTTGGACGCCAGCTCGGGCTTCGTGGGTGTCGGCTGGTTCCATTTCAACTTCTGGGTGCCCGCTGAATACGGGCATCCCGGGAAAAATTTCTTGGCTTAAATCGATAAGTTTCATGCTCTTAAGTATAAAAAAGATGCGTGTAGAAGACGATATTTGTTTTCTACACTGTTTGAAGTAAAATATAAATTGTATAGACAACTGGACAAATGGAACTAACGGCCGTTTATGACCCTAAAAACCCCACCTTTACCCAAATATTTTCAAATCGCTCAAGATTTAGTGACCCTGATCGAATCGGGAGAGCTTAAACCTAATGATCAGATGCCTACTGAAGAAGCACTTTGTGAAAAGTATGCTGTGAGTCGGGGGACCGTTCGGCAGGCGATTCAACAGCTTGATAGTGAAGGGCTCATTCGGCGCGAGCGTGGAAATGGCACTTTTGTTTCGGCAAAGCAAAATCAATCAACGCTCTTTTCATTGGAACCTTTTGCTCAAGCTTTGATTCGACAAGGGCGCGTGCCGTCAACAAAACTGTTAACGGCCGTTACCCAACCCGCCACACCTGAACTAGCCGAAAAGCTTCAGCTTCCTAAAAACGAACCCGTTATTCAAATTAGCCGCCTTCGCTTAGCTGATGGTCAGCCTGTCGCTCACGAAACGCGATATTTAGCAGAATATCTTTGTCCCAACTTGCTCAGCGAAAATTTGGAAGATGACGCCATTCACGATCTGTTAGTCAATAAATATCAAATCCCACTGGTGAAAATGACCCATACCGTAGAGGCTGGTGTTCTCGATGCTCAGCATCTTGAACTGTTTGCTATCAACTCAAAGCATGATTTGACCGGTCCAAAAACCGGCACGGCCGCTTTTTTCATTGATCGTCTAACCTACACCGAGCGCGTCAATACCCAAGTCCCAGCCGTCTGGTTTAAAGCTATCTATCTCGACCATCGCTTAGATTTAGGCGCGAATTTACGGCCGTCGCTTTAAAAGGATGAAGTCAGAAGGAAGAAGGATGAAAAGTGCTCGATGGCTTTGGCCCCATCGCTCCTTGTGCTCTTGTTAACCTGACACCTGATACCTGAAACTTGACACTATTTCCCGGAGGAACCTATGCCCAAACGTATAGTTCACGCCCCAACAGGCACAACATTAAATTGTAAAAATTGGCTCATCGAAGCCGCTTACCGCATGATTCAAAATAACATCGATCCCGATGTCGCTTTTGACCCTGATAATCTGATTGTTTACGGGGGACGCGGCAAGGCGGCGCGAAATTGGGAATCGTTTGATGCGATTTTGACATCGCTGGAGCAGCTTGAACCGAATGAAACGCTGTTAGTCCAGTCTGGTAAACCGGTCGGTGTTTTTCGGACGCATGAAGATGCCCCGCGCGTTTTGATTGCCAACTCCAACATTGTGCCTCAGTGGGCCACCCAAGAAAATTTTGATAAATGGGAGAAAGAGGGGCTCATTATGTACGGGCAGATGACGGCTGGAAGCTGGATTTACATCGGCACTCAGGGCATTTTGCAGGGCACCTACGAAACGTTTGGCTCCTTGGCCCAGCAAAACGGTTGGGACGGGCTGAAGGGTAAGTTTGTGCTGACGGCCGGGCTGGGTGAAATGGGGGGCGCACAGCCGCTAGCCGTCACGATGAATGGGGGCGTTGGGCTTTTTGTTGAGGTGGATGCGTGGCGAGCGGAGCGTCGGCTTAAAATGCGTCAGGTTGATAAAATGACCCATGATCTTGAAGAGGCCATGACGTGGGTAAACGAGGCGGTGGATGAAAAACGGCCGTTATCTGTTGCCCTGGTGGGGAATGCAGCCGAAATCTTGCCCAAGCTGGTTGCCCTCGACATCGTGCCTGATGTGGTGACTGACCAAACCTCCGCCCACGACCCGATGTATGGCTATATTCCGGCTGGCATGAGCGTGGACGAAGCGGCCAAGCTGCGCCTCTCTGACCCTGATGGGTATCAAAAACAGGCCGTTGATTCGATGACGACCCACGTTCAAGCGATGCTGGATTGGCAGGCAAAAGGGGCTGTTGTTTTTGATTACGGCAACAATTTGCGCCAGCGGGCTTACGATAACGGGCTAAAAAATGCGTTTGATTATCCAGGATTTGTGCCAGCTTATATACGGCCGTTGTTCTGCGAAGGCAAAGGGCCATTCCGCTGGGTGGCCCTCTCAGGCGATCCGCAAGATATTTACGAAACGGACAAGGCGATTTTAGAACTGTTCCCTGAAGATAAGCACCTGGAACGGTGGATCAAGATGGCGCAGCGGGATATTGAGTTTCAAGGGCTGCCCGCTCGCATTTGCTGGCTGGGGTACGGCGAACGGCATTTGGCCGGGTTGAAATTCAATGAACTGGTGGCTTCGGGCAAAGTGAAAGCCCCCATTGTGATTGGGCGTGATCATCTGGACACCGGTTCAGTGGCTAGCCCCAATCGGGAAACGGAAGGGATGAAAGATGGCTCCGACGCGATTGCGGACTGGGCGATTTTGAATGCCTTGCTCAACACCGCTAACGGTGCCACTTGGGTGAGCTTTCATCACGGCGGCGGTGTGGGCATCGGTTATAGCCTGCACGCTGGCCAAGTAATTGTGGCCGACGGCACACCAAAAGCGGCTGCCCGTCTTGAGCGGGTTTTGCTGGCTGATCCGGGTATTGGTGTGGCTCGCCATGCTGATGCCGGGTATGAACGCGCGCAGGAAGTAGCCAAAGAGCGCGGTGTGAAGATACCGATGTCGTCATTGAACAGCTAAATGTAGAGACGTCGTCGCTGATGCGCCTATATTTCAAACATTGCCTTATATTAGATTAGGGGAGTGTTGGCTGCCCTAGACGCCCCGGCGGGCGTCTTAACGGGGATTTGGATATGAACCCACTCACAATTTCAGGAAATGAACTTAAAGTAGACGATGTGGTTGCGGTGGCAAACGGCCGTTTAACCCAGCTTGATCCATTAGCGATCCCAGCTATCGAACGGTCAAGAACGGCCGTTGATAAACTGGTGTCAGACGGACAAATCGCCTATGGCATCACAACCGGATTTGGCCGTTTTAAAGACAAGCTGATCTCGCCCGACGAGGTGAAGGCTCTCCAGCTCAATTTGGTGCGAAGTCACGCCGTTGGGGTTGGCCCGCTGCTGAATGAACAAATCGTGCGCAGTATGCTGCTCGTGCGGGCAAACACGCTGGCTAAAGGATTTTCAGGAGTGCGGTTGGCCGTGTTAGAACTGCTTATTGAGATGCTTAACCGTGGCGTTCATCCATGCATCCCTAGCCAAGGCTCTCTGGGCGCCAGTGGAGATTTAGCGCCATTGGCCCATCTCGCTTTAGTCATGATTGGAGAAGGGGAAGCATTTGTGCGGGGCGAGCGCATAAACGGCCGTTCTGCTCTTGAGCGCGTTGGCCTGTCTCCGATTGAGCTACAGGCCAAAGAAGGGCTAGCCATTCTCAACGGCACCACCTTTATGGTGGGGTCAGGTGCCCTGCTTGTGCGTCGTGCCATCAACCTTGCTCTCACGGCTGATATTGCCGCCTGTATGAGCCTCGAAGCACTCAACGGCACCGATCGGGCTTATGATGCGCGCGTGCATGAAGTGCGCCCTCATCCACGCCAGATTGATTGCGCCCGCTTTTTACGAAATTTAGTGGCGGAAAGCCAATTTTTACGGACTGATGACCCTAACAACGTGCAAGATCCGTACACGTTACGCTGTGTGCCGCAGGTGCATGGGGGCGTTCGTGATGCTATTGCCTACGCTCAATGGGTGATCGATATTGAGCTAAACGCCGTGAATGACAATCCGATCATCTTTGTCGATGATGAAACAGGGCACATTGATGTGGTCTCAGCAGGTAACTTCCACGGTGAACCGATTGCGCTAGCCATGGATTATATGAAGCTGGCGATTACTGATCTGGGCAACATGAGCGAGCGGCGCATCAATCGGCTAGTCGATTCGGACAGTAACCACGGCGTTCTGCCGATGTTTTTAACGGCCAACGGTGGCTTGGAAAGTGGGTTGATGATCGCACACTATACGGCTGCCGCCTTGGCCTCTGAAAATAAAGTGCTGGCACATCCGGCTAGTTCAGATACGATCCCCAGCAGCGCAAATGTGGAAGATCACGTCAGCATGGGCGCTACGGCCGTTCGGCACACGGAGCGCGTTCTGCAGCATGTGGAAACGATTGTGGCCATTGAACTGCTCTCTGCCGCACAGGGTATTGATTTTCGGCGCAGGGCGATGGGTGATGTGCAGCTGGGTAGAGGAACGGCCGTTGCCTACAATCTGCTTCGGGAGCACGTGCCGTTTATTGCTCAGGACACCGTCCTTGCCCCGATTATGGAAAAAATTCGGGTGCTGGTGGCGGATGGGGTGCTGAAGAATGCGGTGGAACGGGAATTGGGGATTAGGGAGTAGGGATTGGGGATCAGGGATCGGTTTGGTTGCCGAGCTGTTTCTCTTATCTCTTCTCTTTTCTCTCTTCTAAAAAAGGATGATCATGGATAACCAAACCAGTTGCCCCATCACAAACCTCAGCAACGCTTTCAAACCGCTTGATTTAACCGATCCGTATCCGGTGATGGCGCAGGCGCGGCGGGAGGAGCCGGTGTTTTATAGCCCTGAAATTGATTATTGGGTGGTGACGCGGTTTGAGGATATTCGGGCGGTTTTTCAAGATTTTGAGACGTTCACGGCCGAAAATACCATTACGCCAATTGAACCCTTTTCTGAAACGGTGCTGGAGATGCTTAACGACGGCGATTACACGCCCGTACCGGTGCTGTCAAACAATGTGCCACCCAGCCACACCCGCATTCGGCGGCTGGTAAGTCGCTTGTTTACCCCTCGTCGCATGAAGCATTTTGAGCCGGAGATTCGGGAGCTGGTCAACGGCCGTATTGACAGCTTTATCAACCTTGGCAAAGTCGACATTGTGTCGGCTATGACCTATGAATTACCCGCAATGGTGCTCTTTCGCGTGCTGGGCGTGCCAGATGAGGACGTGGCGCAAGTTAAAATTTGGTCTGATAATCGCATTCTGCTTTATTACGGTCGCCCGACTCCGGAAGAGCAGATTGAGTTTACCAAGAACCTCATTCCATTTTGGAAATATACCGTTGGGCTAGTTGAGAAAAAAGTGGCCCAGCCTGAGGACGATTTAATCAGCGATTTGATCGCCATGCGCAATGGGGACGATGCTATTTTAACGATCAATGAGATCGCCAGCTGTATGATTACGCTGCTGGTAGCGGGGCATGAGACAACTACAGCCCAAATGAGCAATACAATTCAGCATTTGCTGGAAGATCGCCCTAAATGGGACGCGCTGTGCCAAAATCCAGCTTTGATCCCAAATGCCAATGAGGAGCTTATGCGCTTTGATCCATCCGTTTGTACGTGGCGGCGGGTGGCGCGCAAGGCGTGTACGATTGCGGGCGTTGATATTCCTAAAGATTCAAATTTGCTGCTGATGTTAAATTCAGGCAATCGGGATACGGCCGTGTTTCCTGAGCCGGATGAGATCGTGCT
>JBCCFD010000374.1:0-8212 GCA_039029915.1 Chloroflexota bacterium | reverse complement strand
GGCACGCTCTTTCTTGAGCGGGAGCCGGAGCTGCTGGAGGCGCTGCGGCAAAATGATGAGTAGAGCGGGGATATTGGTTATTAGTTATTTGGACCACCCTTTACTAATCTCTGTAGAGTAATTGCAAAAGGAAAGAGATCAAAAAAGCGGGTTACATGCACCACATGCAACCCGCCATCTGTAACTTGTAAATCAATCACAGCCAAATAAGTTTTGAAGAATAAGAATCGATTTGAGCTATCCTTCAAAGCAAACAAAAATGGGTCAATATAATTTCACCTATCGAACCGTTTTTGTTTGCACTTATCCGACCAACTCCACCATCGTGCGCAACGATTCCACATCAAAAACAGTCAAATTCAACGTCGTGATGGGAGAATCAACCCAGCGGGAGAGCCGTTCCTTGATCCGCTCTTTGGGACCGACGAGAGCGACCTCGTCAATTAATGCACCGGGGACTTTTGCCATAGCTTCCCCTTGATTGCCGGAGAGGTATAAGTCTTGAATTTCTGCCGCTTCCGCTTCATATCCATAGCGACAAGCCAGATCGTTGTAGAAGTTTTTACCTTTAGCGCCCATGCCACCAATATAGAGGGCCAGCATTGGACGAAGCATGTTGTAGGCGATATCAATGTTGTCATTGATGACGACTGAAACGGTGGGCGCAATGTCAAAATCTTTGATGCTCTTACCGTTGCCGGCTTTGGCGAAACCCGCATCGACATGCTCTTTATAAATGTTTTTGTATTTATCGGGTGAAAAGAAAATCGGGAGCCAGCCATCCGCAATTTCGGCCGTTAACTTCACATTTTTGGGACCAATCGATGCTAAATAAATGGGGATATCCGGTTGGGCTTCAAGGGTTGATTTGAGTGGTTTACCTAAACCGGTGGCATCATCGCCTTGGTAAGGAATTTGATAGAGCTTACCATCGTAGGTGAGCCGGTCTTCGCGCTTCATGATAGTCCGAACGATATTGACGTATTCGCGGGTGCGGGTTAACGGGCGAGCATAGCTTTGCCCATGCCAGCCTTCAACGACCTGTGGTCCTGAAAGGCCAAGCCCCATCACAAAACGCCCGCCGCTCAGCTGATTCATGGTCATTGCTGTCATGGCCGAATTGGCCGGGGTGCGCCCTGGCATCTGCATAATGGCAGACCCAAGCTTGATATTTTCAGTTTGAGCACCAATCCAAGCGAGGGGGCTAATGCAGTCCGAGCCATACGCCTCAGCCGCCCAAACCACATACACACCAAGCTTATCGGCTTCCTTGATAATCTCCATTGGTAACTCAATTCGGCGCCCTGAGTAACCCATATTTAAACCTAATCGCATTGTATCCTCCGAGTGATGTGTCAAATATAATAGGAAAGATGCAAAAGGCCTTGTGGGATGCATCTTTGGATTATTTTAATTTTAGTTCAGGGGGGCAGATTTCCAAAACGGCCGTTTTTTTACCTCCCTTTCCACCCCGAAACTCCCTCTTGACCTGCAATAGACACAATGATAGAATCCCGAGCGTTGCCCTCATCGTCTAGGGGACTAGGACGCAAGCCTTTCAAGCTTGAGACCGGAGTTCGAATCTCCGTGAGGGCACACCAAAGCACTTCTTTATGAAGTGCTTTTTTTGTATGAACTCACTGACTCTTAATTTTTGTGCCAACCAATATTATCAAGAAACCAAGAATAGCCTTACTGTCGTTAAGTGAAACGAAGTTCCTGTTTTGAATAAAACGCCAGCTTTAAACTTCGTTTCCTCGAGGTTCCGAAGCTTTTATCTAACTGTGTTTTCAATTTAGAAACTTCGGAACACTTAATTTAGGAATTTACACAATCAAATTCAGTTTGCTACTTTTGCAACCCTGCTCAGGTGAGAGAGGAGTGGTAAATCTGTGCTAAATGAAACAAATAAACGCTTCAAAATGGTAAATTAACCAAGGTTAAAAATTATATGAATTTCTGTAAAGGCCTGTTCACTTCTGTGACAAAACCTTGATTAAACTTGGATAATTTTTAGATTAACCGCCCCCGTAGATTTCATTTTCAAGCTCTGATATAAATCCAACGTTTAGGTTTTTTGAAAATATTTTTTTAAATATTAGGTGAACGTAAAAAAGATTTAGAAATAGTCGCGGCGAGTTGCCTTCCGTTCCCCAATGAAACCGAAAGCGTTTGCCACACCTAGCTCTACCTCATTTTGACGAACACCTTAAACCATTCACTTTATAAAAGGATATGGAGATGAAATTTAAGTCCAAAGTTTTGTTCTTGGCGCTTAGCGCAATTTTGGTCGCAATCGTTTCAGCTTGTTCAGCAGAGCCTGTTGAAGTTGAAGTCGAAGTGACTCGTATCGTTGAAACAGAAGTTGAAGTTGCTGTTGAGACTGAAGTGACCCGTGAAGTCGAGGTCGAAGTTGCAGTTCCTGCAGAAACCAACATTGTTAATGTGTACTCTTCACGTCACTATGGTGACTTGGAAGCCCCATTTGTTGCTTTTACTGAAGCAACAGGGATTGAGGTTCGTGTATCAGCTGGTAGCCCACGTGATCTACTGAATCGCCTCCGGGCCGACATTGCCCGTGGCGACCGCAGTGTGGCTGATGTTTTCTTAGCCATTGATGCCGGCGTTCTTTCATTGGCTGCTGAAGAAGGGTTGCTCCAACCTCATAACTCTGATGCAATTGCATCAAGCGTTTCAGAAGGGTTCCAAGACCCAGACGGTTTGTGGGCTGGCCTCAGCATCCGCACCCGTACCTTGGTTTATAACCCAGCAAACACCACGGAAGATGAAATCGCTGCTGTTAACTCATACAGCGATTTGGCTGACCCCAACTGGGCAGGCCGCTTGTGCATGCGTCCAGCAAGCCACATCTACACCGTCTCACTTTTCAGCAGCTTGATCAACAACCTTGGTGAAGCAGCTGCATTAGAATCGACAACCGGTATTGCCAACAACGTGACCCGCTACATCAACAGCGACACCGGCCAAATCCGTGCCGTTGCTGCTGGCGAATGTGATGTTGCAGTTGTAAACCACTACTACATGGGTCGTTTGGCCAATGGGGATGCTGCTGACCAAGATACCTTCAATGCCGTACAGTTGAAATGGATGAACCAAGGTGAAAATGGTGTCTTCTTCAACGTAAACGGTGCTGGTGTTGTTGCCAATGCCGAAAACTTTGACAACGCTGTTGCTTTCATTGAATATCTTGCGGCTACCGAGAACCAATGTGGCGCTCCTGAGTGCTTCCCTGGTAGCAACTTTGAATTCCCAACCAACCCAGAAGCAGCACCAAACGATACCATTGCTGGTTTTGGTGATTTCAACTTTGACCTTGATTACTCGCTGTGGAACTATGGTTCTCTCCAAGAAGCCTCAGTTGCTATGCTTGAAGAATCAGGCTACGGTTTTGCAGAGGTTGTTGTTGGTGAAGAACCAACCATGGCTGATGGTAGCAATTTTGTAAACGTTTACTCTTCACGTCACTACGGTGACTTGGAAGCCCCATTTGTTGCCTTCACTGAAGCAACCGGTATTGAAGTTCGTGTATCAGCTGGTAGCCCACGTGATCTGTTGAACCGCCTCCGGGCCGACATCGCTCGCGGTGAGCGCAGTGTTGCTGACGTCTTCTTAGCCATCGACGCTGGTGTTCTTTCATTGGCAGCTGAAGAAGGGTTGCTCCAACCCCATAATTCTGACGCAATTGCATCAAGTATTGCTCCAGAATTCCAAGACCCAGACGGTTTGTGGGCTGGCCTCAGCATCCGCACCCGTACCTTGGTTTTCAATCCAGCTAACACCACAGAAGAAGAAATTGCAGCAGTTAATAGCTACAGCGACTTGGCTGACCCCAACTGGGCAGGCCGCTTGTGCATGCGTCCAGCTAGCCACATCTACACAGTTTCACTCTTCAGCAGCTTGATTAACAACCTTGGTGAAGCAGCTGCATTAGAAGCAACCACCGGTATTGCCAACAACGTGACTCGCTACATCAACAGTGACACCGGCCAAATCCGTGCCGTTGCTGCTGGCGAATGTGATGTTGCAGTTGTAAACCACTACTACATGGGTCGTTTGGCCAATGGGGATGCTGCGGACCAAGATACCTTCAACGCTGTTCAGTTGAAATGGATGAACCAAGGCGAAAACGGTGTCTTCTTCAACGTTAACGGTGCTGGTGTTGTTGCCAACGCAGCTAACTTTGACAACGCTGTTGCGTTTATCGAATATCTTGCGGCCACCGAAAACCAATGTGGCGCTCCTGAGTGCTTCCCTGGTAGCAACTTTGAATTCCCAACCAACCCAGAAGCAGCTCCAAATGACACCATCGCTGGTTTTGGCGACTTCGGCTATGACCTTGTTTATGGACTTTCGAGCTATGGATCACTCCAAGAAGCCTCAGTTGCCATGTTAGAGGCAGCTGGTTACGGCTTTAGCGAAAACTAACGGCCGTTTGCCAAACTGGCGTAACGCAAATTCTTTGGTGGTTTTCTGGGCCGACAGACTTGTTTAGTCCAGAAAACCCCTCCCGATTGCGTAACGCCACTTACTAAGTTCAAGTTGAAAAAAAGACATGAACTGATAAACTGACAAACACCGCGCTTGAGCTATGACTCAGCGCGGTGTTTTTACGCTATTTAAAAAAATGCTTTGTGAAAATCAAAAAGTAATTTGAAAAAGAAGTGCTGAATAGTTGGTTTTATTCAGTAAATTTCACATTTCTAGCCTGTTTTATTGCAAGTAATAGCTTCGTTTCACTTAACCCAAAACAGAGGTTTTTTTGACATCAGAAACCAATCCTCAAAACGTTCAACTAAGACCGACGCAAGTTTCTATTCAGCAAGTTTGGCTCGGGTTGCGTCCTTGGCTCGGGCGTCTTCCTATCCTGTTGCTGACAATTATTCTCCTTTTCCCCATAGCGATTCTATCAGTTGAACTGTTTAATTTAGATTTTGCGCTTTGGGAACGCTTGTGGAATACCATTCTGCCTAGAACGTTGTGGAACACGCTGCGGTTGGCAATTGGCGTTTCGCTAGGGACGCTCATTCTCGGTGTGGGCACGGCTTGGTTGGTCACCGCCTATGATTTTCCGGGTCGCGCTTGGTTTGAACGTCTCTTAATGCTGCCGTTGGCGATCCCCGGCTTCATTATGGGGTTTGTTTACGTCACAATATTTGAGTTTGCTGGCCCTATCCAAACGTTTTTGCGTGAACAGAACAACTGGGGGCGCGGTGATTATTGGTTCCCCAATATAGCCTCTCCCGGCGGGCTAATCCTCGTCTTAACGCTTGTGCTGTATCCCTATGTTTACATTTTGGCACGCTCCGCTTTTCGAGAGCAAGCCGCCAACACGCTTGAGGCCGCCAATGTGCTGGGATACGAGGGCTGGCGGGCATTTCGACGAATTGCCCTGCCGCTGGCGCGTCCTCAAATTGCGGTCGGGGTGCTGCTGGTCACCATGGAAACCTTGACTGATTACGGAACCGTCAGTTTCTTTAGCTACCCCACGCTCAGCGAGCGCATTATTGTGCTTTGGAACACTTCTTTTGATATTGATTCTGCGACTGAGCTGGCCAGTATTATGGTTATTATTGCTCTCCTCTTACTATTTGGAGAACGATTCTTTCGCAGGCAGGCTCGATTTTACCAACAGGGCAGCTTTGGCCGTCGTATGTCGCGCCAGAGAATGGCGGGCATTAAAGGATGGGGAATTAGCCTCATTTGTTTGTTGATTTTAGGAGCTGCGTTCCTGTTACCAATGACTCAATTGGTTGTGTGGACAATCCTTGAGGTGCGTGACCCGACGGTGACTGTGTTAAGTGAACCGTTCTTCCTCTACACGCGAAATACCATCATACTAGGCGCGGCTGGGGCTTTCTTTACGGTCATCCTGGCCTTAATCATCGCCTACAGTAACCGGCGGGACTCTATCGAAACGAGGAGCTATCCTCGCTGGCTGTCTCGCTTGATGACGATTGGGTACGCGATGCCCGGAGCGGTGATTGCGGTTGGTGTTTTAACGGTTGTTAATCCTATTGATGGGACGGTGACTGATTTTGCGGAAGCGAATTTAGGGTATCAAGGATTTGGGTATTTACTAACGGGAACGATTATTGCGCTGGTCTATGGCTATTCTGTCCGGTTTATGGCGCTTGGCTTTAACAGTATATCGGCAAGTGTTGATAAGGTTAGACCTACGATGGAAGCTGCTGCCCGCACAATGGGAGCCGGAAGCGGCCGTATTTTCCGACGCATTCATATTCCGCTTGTTCGTACGGGTATTGGGGCCGGGGCTATTCTGGTTTTTGTTGATGTGATGAAAGAGCTGCCCATCACGCTGCTGCTTCGTCCGTTTGGGCTAGATACTTTAGCCGTCAGAACGCACTTTTTGAGCGTTGAGGGATTTCATGAATCAGCGGCCATTCCGGCACTGATGATTTTAATAGCCGGACTCATTCCCGTCTTTTTATTGATGCAAATTGGCAGTAACGAAGAGCAAGACCAATGACATACATTCGAATTGAAAATGTAAGTAAAAGCTACGATCAAACACTGGCGGTGATCGATTTAGATTTAACAATTCCCAAGAGCGCCATTACGGTACTGCTGGGGCACAGTGGTTGTGGCAAGACAACGACATTGAGATTAATGGCTGGGTTGGAAAAACCTGATTCAGGCGATATTTGGATTGGTGATCAGCAGGTTAGCGGCAGCCGAGTTTGGGTGTCGGCGACGCATCGCCAGATTGGCATGGTCTTCCAAGATTATGCGCTGTTCCCCCATCTGACGGTGGCCCAAAATATTGAATTTGGCATCACTGGTATGAAGCGCGGTGACCGTCAAGGTCGTATTTCTGAGCTGTTAGATCTTGTTGGGCTGTCAGGGATGGAAGATCGCTACCCCCATCAGCTGAGCGGTGGGCAACAGCAACGAGTCGCCCTAGCCCGTGCTCTGGCACCGTCACCAGATGTTATTTTGCTTGATGAGCCTTTTTCAAATTTAGATGCTTCTTTGCGTCAAAGCATGCGAGAAGAGGTGCGCCGAATTTTGCATGAAGCAAAGGTGACAACTGTGTTTGTGACGCATGATCAAGAGGAAGCGTTGCGACTGGCTGATGAACTGGTCATTATGGATGAAGGGCGCGTGCTTCAATCGGGGGCACCTGAAGAAGTTTATCGTTATCCAACGAGTTTAAAGGTGGCTCAATTTCTAGCTAAAGTTAATGTGGTCGCGGGGGAGGCGAAAGCCGGTATGGTGGAAACTCCGCTTGGCAGCTTGTCTCTCCATAACCCCGAGCTTTCCGGCCCTGTTGAGGTTGTGGTTCTTCCTGAATCTATTTTACTCACTACCGATTCTCAGGGGGCCTCACTGGTTGAGGACGTAAGCTATTTTGGTTTTCATCAGCTGGTGACGTTGAGATTAGAAAGTGGAGAAACAGTACAAGCGCGGACATGGTCTCATGCTGATATCAACATTGGCGATCGCATTCAGGCCTCGGTTAGCACACCGGTTGTGGCTTTTGCAAAAAAATAAGGGGAGCGTTTTCTGGTTTCTACTTTGTTATGATAGCTGTTAAACAGTTCTCCGGTGCAAAAATTTAAAATTTCTTATGTAACAAAGTATTACCTAATTAAGTGTTCCGAAGTTTCTAGGTTGAAAACCTTGGCAGATGAAAACGTCGGACCTTCGAGGAAACGAAGCTTGAGGCCGTCGTTCTATTCAAAGCAGGAACTTCGTTTCACTTAAACTTTAATTTTAGCTGGGCTACACAAAAACTTTTTTTCATTAGCCGCCCGCCCGCACTTTTTGCAGACAAATCTGGGATTATTCACTAACCGCGCATAAGCGTCAAAATCTTTTTTGAGCTGCTTTTTCAATTTACACAATTCTTTAGCCATCGTAAATCCTGAGTGTCTTGTGTTAACTTGTCAAAATTTGTCAGCTTGTTCATCAAACCTGCTTATTGTGAACAATTTCGCAATTGATTTCTACAACGGCCGTTAATTCAGTTTTGTTTGATTTAAAAATTAAGAGTTAACGCATGTTAAATTTTATGATTATGGCTCTAATCATGAACAGAGCGCGTTCAGGTTTAGGATGCATTTGAAAGCAAAAGAAAGCATTGGGTGGAATGAACTTCTGAGGCGAAGGTCATGCCGGCTCGAGAAAGAAAGCGTCATTGTTACCACGTCAACATTTTGGTGTCATGATG
>JBCCFD010000373.1:0-8230 GCA_039029915.1 Chloroflexota bacterium | reverse complement strand
CTGTCTGATCAAAAACAGCAGATGGACTTTGACCAGTTTGATGATTACCTCGAAAAAGTGGGCTACGACAAGAAGCTCAGCGCTGCTCGTCATGAGGTGTATGAGTTTTAGGGACTAGGGACTAGGGATCGGGGATTAGATAATTAACGGTTTCTGAATCATCCAGAATTCGATTGTTGTAGGGACATAGCTTGCTGTGTCCCTTTTTATTTATGTGTATTGGTAGGAAACCCACGCCTTATCCAACTGACCAGCCAATAAATCAGCTTCATTAATCGTCAGTAAAATGGTGGTGTAGGTAAATAGCTCTCGGATGGAGTCGTTAGGTTCGGCAATTTGCCAGAGGATATGCTGTCTGCCAAACTGTGATTCATTTTGTTGAAACTGTTCTTCCATCTTTATTTCTTCCCGTCTCCTTGCTTCATCTATTCCTTTGGTTAGTGCCACCCCAATCCAGCTAAAAATCCCCAAGCAACCCGCTGGCTCTACAGTGCCATACTCTCGGCGCGGGTCGTATTGCATGAAGTTTGGTTCACCTAAAAGGTGGTGTTTGCGCCAGGGGGATTGCCATTCAAAAGCGCGTATTTCTTCTTGGCTAAATTGGTTAGCCAGTCGCTCCTCGAAACTTCTGTCGATTGAAAAGGATGATGCAAAGGTGATTGGATGCCCTGTTTCAAGATAACCGCTAGATGCCTGAACGGGTTGGTGGGCCTCGAATGAGGGGTCAGGATGCCAAGCGATGAAGAAAGCTTGCTCGTCGTCTAGCTGTAAGCCACACTCTTCTTCAATTTGTTCACCCTCATTGGAGAAAGATTGAATATTGTCTAAATGGTTGGGCATCATGTAGTAGAGTTGCAAAATCCCGCTTTTAGGAAGCGGTGGGAGGGTTTCTGGGTATGGAGACACCTGCTCGTGCAGTTCGGCAAAGTTAAGCTGGCCAAGAAGCTGAAAAGTGCAATGTTTGATTTGGGTCTTGTTCAACTGAGGAAGCTGTAGCGTGCTGGGCGCGTAGGGGGTGCCTCCCATTTTGGACGTCATGATGTTGCTGGTGACGTCTTGATCATCGTGCACGGTGATTTGGATGGCGGGGAAGGCAGGATTGTAAGCGGCCGTTTCTATGGCCAGCTCTTTTTCCCTAGGAAGCCGTTCAGGCCTTTCAAATGGTTCTTGCATCATTTTGCACTCAAAAGAAATTCAAAATTTGCTAGAAATCTTTTAAATTCTTTAGGACTTACTTTATTCAACGGAACCCCCTCATATTTTTCGACACCAAGCTGTTGGAAAATCTGCCTCATTTGCTGGCTGATATTGCTCCTGCAATGCAATTGTAGAGGTGGCTCAATGAGCCTGTAAAAGATTTAGGCTATGCGTTGATTCCTTGCTTTCTGTCATCTACCTTTGAATGAGCGGCAGGTAAACTGAATTCTCCTCGATTGCAAACTCAAATGAGCTGGAAAATCCACGATAATGCACAAAAACATCAAATTGGGCATTCGTGTCGCCTTCCACTAAATTATCAAAATCTGCGTCAAAGGTAATGTAATCCCCATCATCTGAAATCGAAGGGGCAAAAGCGCCATTGGCACTGCCCGTTTGGTTATTGCCTTGCGTACCATTCGAGGCGATTGAGACCCGACTTATTTCTTTAAGGACGATGTCATACACAAAGACATCTAGGCTGCTGTTGGTATCGTTGGGCGCTAGGTTCGTTGCTTCTGAGTAGAACGTAATATAACGGCCGTTTCCCGAAATCTCCGGACTAAACGAGCTGCCATTTGCCTCATCACCTTCATTATTAACCGAAACACGCACTGTCAAATCCATTTCTCGATCATGAACAAAAATATCCGTTACGCCATTCAGATCATCATCAACAAGATTGGTCGCTGCAGACTGGAATGCAACGTAACGTCCATCTTGAGACAATGATGGAAAAGTGGAGTGTCCATTTCCTTCACTACCATCTGAGTGAACAGAGATGCGGCGCATTGTGTCATTTTGGTAAGTGAATACATCGTCGAAATTATTTGTGTCGTCACTGCCTATTAAATTGGTTGCCCGTGAATGGAAAGCGACCACAAAACCATCATCAGAAATAACAGGGGCAAAGCTCGCACCATTCGCATCAGCAGGGGTAATTCTGTTCGTTATCAAAGAGGCTTGGAAAATATCCGAGAACCCATTCATATCTACTGCCCCATTTAAATTGGTTGCTACGGATTGGAAGACCGTTTCTAATCCATAAGCGCTTACAGATGGCGATTCAGATGCGCCATTCCCTTCAGTACAATTGATACCGATTAATGATGTTGACTCACGGATAATTTCTTGGGTACTGATTTGGTATAAAAATACATCAACAAGGCTGTTGGTATCGGGTATTTCATCACAATCTTCAGTGCTATTCCCTACCAGGTCTGTTGCTTGAGATGCAAATGCCACATAGTCACCGTCCGTTGACATCGAAGCGGAAAATGAGCCTCCATCACTTCCTCCATCTGCAATATCTAGCGTAATTAACGTGGTTTCTTGGGTTTGTAAATCTCTCACAAAAATATCTTGTACAGCGCCATTTGGATCATTGGCTAACGTTGTGGCTTCTGAATCAAACGCAATTCGACTGCCATCACCTGAAATAGAGGAGTAGTAAGAGTTGCCATCCCCCTGCACACCATCGGTTGATACGGAAGCGCGAACTGTGCCTCGAACTGTGTAGTTAAAAAGGTCTTGTTCAGCCGCACCAGTCGTATGAACATAGCGTAACTGTTGGCTATTGATCGCCTCTTGCGTGAACTGATCACCAACCGATAGCGGAGAATTGTTTAGTAGCAGTTGACCATGCAGTGGGAGGGTATCAACTTGATAGACGAGGTTGGTTGTTGGAATCAACCCAAAATCAGCTGAAAGCTGAGATTGATCGATGGTGAATGGAATTTCTTTAAAGGCTGTTGGTGCATTTAAACGACAGTCAGCAACGGGTAGCCCATACATCCCTTCCAGCCCGTTTGTGAACAAAACAATATCACCTACTTCGAGCAGTCTTGACCACAATATATTTTCAGTGACATAGACATAGAAGGTTTCATCGACACCGTCCCCGTTGGTGTCGTCTATGTAGGTTTCCCCATCATGGAATGCCAAGGTGATGGGGCGCGATTGGGCGATGGTTGGTCCAAAAAGACTCCCTGGGATTTGGTCAAATCCATCTTGAGGCAGTGGGAGGTCGGGGGCAGTAAACAATCTGGCGCCAATTTTGCGAAATTTTCCTTCCCCGACGTCAATTGGATCATCTGTAAACCGTTCATGCACCAAAGTCATGGTGGCTCCATCACGGCATACAACGCTGGTGTTGACAAAGACTTCATCTTTTTTGGCCCAAATGAGACCATTGACGGATTCCACGGGTATTTGAAGGTTCAAAATCAAGATGAACAAGCTGATTGACGCAAGTTTGGTAATTTTATTTTTCAATCTTTTTTTGCTACACGGTCTATTTTGTAACTTATTCCATAAAATCTGTTTCCAAAATCTAGAAGTTGTGCTCATCATGTTTTTTCCATTTTCAAATGCTCTTTTGGCTAGCCTATATCAACTTTAAAAGTTTTTTGCAGGTTGCTAAAAATCAATCTAGCTGGCGTCGCGGAAATCTACAGCATTGAAAGTTGTGCAAATGATGAAATGCGCTACCTCAAGCGACGAACTAAATTTGCAATTACTGCAATTGCTTGGAAGACAATAACCGTAATAGCGAAAGGTATAATGGCTATCATAATAGATGCTGCTCCCGTGAAATAAGCAAATGCGCCTATTAATGCGATTGCACCTGCCAATACGCTAAGGATCGAAAGAACATCTGATATCGGCCCCGAAAATGCTATCAACTTTTTTCGTCTTCGCCGCCCTATATAAACTTGAATATGGCCATTGTTAAAACCAATAAATCCTTGGATAAGAAAGAAGACGCCAAATAAGGCTGAAACAGTTACTACGATTTGGTCTGATGACATGTAAATCCTCCAAACTAGCAATTAAAGCTACTTTTTAAATTGATTTACACCAATAAACGCAGTAATTTTAGAAATCCGACGTCAATTTATGAATTCATAAAACCTATTAGCTCACCGATTGTGCCCACGTGAAGCCCTTCGTGGTGTTGATTATAAATCAAGCCGTGCATCGTGGTTTCTGGCGGTGGAAAACGGCCGTCTACCGGTTCGGGCATGGTTAGGTTCTCAAACAGACCACTGTTGACGTCCTCTTCCATTTGTTTGGGAAGCTCAACAAAGAGGCGTAGCAGTTCAGTGGCGTCAGGGTTTTCTGACCAGTCAGCGGGGGAGGTGCCGCCGCCAAACATGGCGCGGTATTGCTTCATATTGTCGCGTCCAAAGGGGACGGTGAGTCCTAAACGGCCGTAACACAACCCCTGCTGCGCCATCACCAAATGTCCTACGTTCCAAGCAATGTTATTGGCAAACCCCTCTGGCTGAATAAACCATTGTTCTGCTGAGATTTCTTCGAGTTGTTTTGCCATTCGCCCGCGAGTGCCTATTAAAATATCTACTGCTGCTTTGACCATTGTTAATTCCTTTGTTGTGTGGAGATGTGTCAGGTTTACAAAACCTGACACGTCTAGAAAATCAAACTACTTTGCCCAAATTTGAGTCTTTGATTGAATGGGGTTGCCGGTTTCCAATGCTTCGGCCATGAGAATGTCAAGATAGCGATCTTGGCACGCTTCGGCGAGGCTGTAAAAGTCGTTGCTACCGTCAGCGTATTCGGCCATACGTAAAAGGCAGGTGCCAATGGCGATCTCTTCATCCGATAGCGGAGCGGGGGCCAGTGGATTGCGATATATCCACGATTCGCTGACTTGAATGCCTTTGAGGTAGTGACCTTCCAAGTTCCCATTGATGCCAGCCGCGGCGCGTTTGAACACGGCCGTTAATGGCGTCTCAAAATCTTGAAGCCATGCTACCTGTTCATCCACAATTTCCCCGTGTGATCCACGAACCAGCAGGCGCTGTCCCCGAATCCATGAGAAATATTGCTCACCCGTGAAGTCAAAAATGCCAAACTTATCGCCAAAGTTGAACGTCACAATGTCCTGCGTATTCTCAATGAGCCGTTCAACCTGAGGTGGTCCGCTGCGCCCCGGCCCCTCAACGATCGAGGCAGTGAAAGATTGCCCAGAAACGGTGCAATTTTCATAGCCGATCCCCAAAAAGCGACGCATTAAGCTTATGCCGTGATAGCCGTGGGCCACAGAAATTTGAGCCTGGCGCACGGTGCCCAGTTTGCCACTGTGCGCAAAGGCCAAACGAGCGGCGTGGTGGGGCTGCGCCCAATATTGCTCAGCAACCTGAATCTTAGCCCCGTTTTGTACCAGCTTATAAACCTCAATTAGCTCGTTGAGCTTTCGAGCGGGAGGTGTTTCTGACAAAACTGGTATGCCTTTCTCCGTCAATACCTTGATGATGCTTGGATTACTATCCCAAGGCACACTGGTAACGACAAAATGGGGCTTTGCGCTGGCTAGTAGCTCATCAATCGAGCCAAATAGTGGTACATTGAACTGATCGCCAAACACGGCTGCTCGATTGATGTCGCGAGTCACGACGCCAACGACGCGAAATTTGTGTGAGCAAGCGGCTGCAATGCGCAGGAAGAATTCACTGCGCCAGCCGGTACCAATGATGGCAAATTTGATCATGGTAAGTTCCTTCCGTCTCGCCCGCCACCGGCACCGCTGTACGGTTGGCCCGGCTCCCAATCTGGTTTTGGTGGTGAAGTGAAGTTTGTCAGAGGGAGGTTGACAATACAACCTTCTCGACCCGACAAGTAGGCTGCTTCGCACATTTCTAAAGCCATTAGAGAACTCTTGGCAATGTCGTAGTTGGGGGTGCCGCTATCTATTTGTGCGGCGAGATTTTCAAAGTGAAGCTGGTGCCCGCTTTTTGTACTTTGTGCGACTTGGAAAAGGGTGCCGTTGGGGTGCTGGCTGTTGATCAGTCGATAGGCAGATTCCCAGCCGTAAAATTCGATAGTGCCCAGGGTGCCAATACAGCGGAAGAGGGTGTCTTTGCCCGGCGCGTTTATATTGACATAATCTCCCGTTTGCATAACAACACGAACGCCGCTTGCGGTTTCGGCGTAGGTAACGGCCGTTGTTTCCACCTGCATTCCATCCCGCCACGTGCGCGAGTGGCTGTCAATGGCGGAATGGACGTATTTGATTGGCTCTAGCTTTGTTAAATTGACAAAAAAGTTAAGCCAATGAATCCCCGCGTTGATAATATCCCAGCCGGCACACTGAATTTCGAGCAGCTTGAGGTCACCAATATCACCTGACCAAACGCGGTCTAAAATTTCAAGCGTATGGGGTGCGGTAAGCATATTGTGTGGCACCGCAACGGGGATGTTTTTGGCTTTGATAGCGTCTAGTAGGCGTTTGCCATCTGCATACTGCTCAGAGAGCGGTTTTTCAACGATGATGCCAGATAAAGGCAGGGCCAGAGCAGCTAACGTTAAGGGCATATGGGACGGTGGCCATGTGGCAATTGACACAATATCCGTTGGGCACGCTTTAAACATTTGCTCACTATCAGTGAAAATTTGAATATTGGGATATTTTTCTTTGGCTTTGGCAGCGGCCTCTTTGGACAAATCAGCTACCGCTCTGAGGTCAAAGCGATCTGATTCGGACGCACCCGTCATGCTGAGATGACCTCCCCAACCTGCTCCGACAACGGACATTGAATATGTTTTAGACATGTTGAATCTCCACCTTCTTTCTACCTGCGATGGACTACTGTTTTGGCCAATTTCTTTTGCAGGGTGAATTGTGTGTTGTTGTTTGCCAAAACCTCAGGTTCCGACTAGACATGCTGCCTAACCATATTTGTTTGGCGGAACAATAGGCTAACAAAAAATTGGAGATTAGGCGAGAGGGTGGGGAGAAACGGCCGTGTTTGGCTTATTAGCTTAGAAAACAGCCTGTCTCAGCAAGAATCTTCTCAATGGATTCATCGATCGTGTCAAAACTTGTATCCAGAATCGCCCAACCGGTTTGGGCAAGTTTTGGTAAATCGAAGGTAGCAAAGTGGTTGTAAATGGGCTGAATGACCTTCTCAAGCTGAGCGGGGTCAATGTCTAGCTGCCGGGCTTTGTTGCGCGCAACGGCCGTTTCAACTGAAGGGCGCACCAGTATCTTATAAACCTCAAATTCAGCCAGCACCTCATCGTAATGATGGGCGATTTGGTCGGGAAAAATGACGTCATCAATCGCAACGGCAAAGCCCCCCTTGGCATATGTTTTGGCAATTTGAGCGGCACTGTCGCGAGCTAGCCGAAACTGCCGGTCCGTTTCATCATCCCAGCTGCCAATTGGGTTGGAAAGGCCTGAGACAACCATACCTCGTAAGTTGTCAACGGGGATGTGGGTGCCATAGGAGAAACGATTCAGTAACGCTTTGGATAGCGTTGTTTTCCCTGATGCGGGGGTGCCTGTGAGAATAAAAATTGGGCTTTTTGGCATGATGCTGCCCATTATAGCGGCTAAATGCGTGGCGTAAACGGCCGTATCAACAAATCCTGGAAGAGTTACCTAGAACGCTGATTACGCCGCTTACACCTATTTTTATCCCTTTTATCCGCGTAATCCGTGCCATTTGCGTCCTATTAATATCTTTTACGCCGCCAAAGCCAAGCGGACAGCTAAACCAACAAAAATGAGGGCAAAAGCACGCTGAAGCCAGAGAACCGCTTTTGGTGAGCTAATGATTCTTTGGCGAACCGTGCTGGCCAGCAAGCCATAAACAATAAAAATGATCAACGTCAGCAGCATAAAGATAAGCCCTAGCAGCACCATTTGTGTGAAGGCAGATTGATTGTTGCTGACTAAAAATAAAGGGAAAAATGCCAAGAAAAATATGGTTAACTTGGGATTAAGAACATTGATCATAAATCCTTTGGCGATGATGTTTGCATTTCCTTTAGGGTCTGGCTGGCTTTCCATTGATAAGGGGGCCGTTTCTTGCCAAATACGCCAAGCAAAATAGATGAGATAGGCGGCCCCTAAATATTTGATCCATTGAAATACGGCCGTATTCATTTGAGTTAGCAGCGTAAGGCCAATAATGGCGGCTGTGATATGTGGCAAAATGCTGGCGGTGCAGCCAATGGCGGCTAAAAAGCTGGCTCGCCGCCCCTGCAAAATGCCCGTCGACATCGT
>JBCCFD010000372.1:0-8237 GCA_039029915.1 Chloroflexota bacterium | reverse complement strand
TGGACTGAAGATGTCTGGACTGAAGATGTCTGGACTGAAGATGTCTGGACTGAAGATGTCTGGACTGAAGATGTCTGGACTGAAGATGTCTGGACTGAAGATGTCTGGACTAAAGATGTCTGGACTAAAGATGTCTGGACTAAAGATGTCTGGACTGTAGGCATCTGGTGCAAATTCGGCCGTTAGCTCAATTAATTGCTCTTCATTTTCAACCGTTACGAGTTCAGCATATTCTTGAGCAATATCTTTATAAAGCGTAATGTCATAGTTAGCCGCTAAGTTCGTGAGGTCAACTGTTATATCGCTTTCGGGATCGACCGTGAATTTGTACCAGCGAGATTGACCCAAAATGTCAACTGAATCGGTATCAATTTGACCGGTCATCAACCCTTCGAGGTCTTCATTTAAATCAATTCTTTTTGCGCGAGGCCAGGCGTCGTTCAAAAACCCAACCTCGACCGCTCCCATATCACAAACTGATCCGCCATCATTATTTCCATCAACCGGACGGTCAAAACCACGTTGGTCAGTCACAACACAGTTTTCACTACCCGCATCAATGGCAATGCTGCCTAAGATAAGGCTGTGGGTTAGGTTTGGCCCACCAAACTCTCCGAGTGGCGTTAAACCGGCATTGACTGGCTCTTCAGAAGAGCCTATGATGTTGCCATTTTCACCATCAACGATAGATTGACAGCCGTCATTGTTACCAATCAGCGAATATGCCACATAGGAAAAGGCATTTTCATAACCTTCACCTTCTCCCTCACCTTCACCCATACCACCGTCGTCATAGCAGTCAAAGGCAAAAGGCTCAAGATTGTTAACATCATTATTTGCCAAAATAGAGTTGGTCATTTCAACGGTGCTGTAACTCGCATAAATACCACCACCTATACCGTAATAATCTCCGTTGTCATCGGCTACATTTTCGGTAATGGTCACAAAGTAAAGCGTTGTGTAGGAACCATAAGAGAAGATGCCACCCCCATCATCGTACGCGACGTTTCCTGAGATGGTACTGTTGGTTATCTCTTCGCTGGCATAATCGGAATAAATACCGCCACCCTGCGTCGCTTTGTTGTTATGAATGGTTGTTGATTCGATTGAAGCATCTGCATCAGAATAGGAGTTTGCAAGGCCACCACCCGTTGGGGCTTCGTTGTTGCGAATCGTGGCATCGCTGATGTTCACATCCATTGTGTTGTAAATACCGCCACCAAAACCTTGCAGGTAGCCATATTCAAAATCAACATTGATATTTTGAGGAGTAATCGGCTCACCTTCCCCCTCTTCACCATAAACGACGTTTTCAGCAATGATGGACCCACTTTCAACGTTCAAACTACCGTCGTTGTAAATTCCACCACCAGCGTATGTGGCGTGGTTGCCAATAATTTGAGAGTTATTTTTAATGGTTAATAACGCATCATATTCGTTATAAATACCGCCGCCATTATAAGCATAATTCAAATAAGGATATTCGCCGCTTTCACCAACAAATGAATTGTCGATTGTGGCTGTTCCTTTATTGTAAATGGCACCGCCTAAATAATCAGCGTGGTTGGCAATAAATTGACTCTGGTTTTCAACGTTTAAGGCGCCTCGGTTAAAAATTGCCCCACCGCTGTCTCCATACCCATACTCAACGCAGCCATTTTCAAGCGTGAGGTTGTTGATTGTTAAATGACCCGTTTCGGCAACGTGGAAGAATCTAAAAACGCCACCTTCTTCGCTCTTTTCTGCTGAACGAATTAAGGTGGAGCCATTCCCCATAATGGTGATTGGGCTGGTAATTGATGGATAAGCGTTCGGCCCATCAGTGTAATCAAGCTCAAAGTAAATATCGTAAACACCCTCAGATAGGTTAATGATATCGGCTCCTGAGCCGGCAGTACATTGATCAACGGCCGTATCTAAGTTGGCCGCCATAATCGCTTCACTGAGCGAACAATTACCGTCATCAACAGCAAAATGATCAAACGTATCTACCGTAATTGAAGCGGCAAAAACGGGGTTTGATTGGGCCATCAGCAAACCAAACAATGTCATAAAAACAAAGGAAAATACGAACGGGGACAACTTTTTCATAATCCCTCCTTCAGGGATACAACCAACAACACTATTACACTGATCAACTCGTTACAATTTCTATACTTTTTTAGTCAGCGAAATGCACAACCGATTTTTAGCCATCAAAAGCCACAAATGTCAAGTAATTTCCAACAAATATCATAAATATAAAATTGGGTAATGAAAATTACTTTTAGGAGGACAAAAGCTCATTTTGTGCCATTTATCTCAAGATACTTTTTGTTCTCCACTTAAACGATATTTGTTTGTGGATCTTATAGCAATTGGTATGCATGCTCTCGTTTTTTATCTAATTTAAGGCGATATGCCACTCTTCAGGTCAAAGACGGCAATTATGCGCAATTTTGCAAGGATAGAGTGCGTTCATTATAAACAATAACAAAGTTTTCTTAATATCATCATTTCAGATATTCACGCTGAGCATACGAAATTTTTACGGAGGATTTTATGGATTATGAGACATATCAGAAGCGGTTTTTTGTCTCACCCCAACCAGAACAACGGTTTCAGTTTGAAGGGATTATGGGGATTACTTTATTTTTTGCTGAATATGAAAACGCGGTAGGGTATTATACGGCCGTACTTGGCCCACCCGCCTATGTCGAAGGCACCGGCACCCGAGGCTGGCAACTTGGTAACACCTGGCTTACGCTCCTCAAAGGGGAAGCACAGCAACACTCGAACGTCGAAATTCAAATTATCATGCAAACGCCAACTGAGGCAGAACGGCTCCAAAAAGCGTTCATCGACGCCGGCGGCTCCGGTGCAGAACCAACCAATGAGCTCATGTATTATCCCGTTCGCTACTGCCCCCTCACAGATCCTTTTGGCACAGATATCCTCGTTTATGCAATGATTCAATAAAAAAAGCGTGCCGCTGGGGTTCCAACGACACGCATTTCTTTTATAACTTATAAAAATTTAACATTACTGCTGCGAATACAAAGGATTCAAGCAAACATCAAATTTCTAGTAGCGCGTCACAATCAGCAACCGTTTTCAACTTGGCGACATCGATCTCGGCCAAATTCAAAATCTGTGACTGTATCATACCCGTTACCACCAAAGACACGATCCCAGCCGGTGCCAGTCGTGAATACATCATCACCGCCGCGGCCTACGAGCGTATCATTACCAGCATAGGTAAAGATAACATCATCACCGAAGTTACCATAGATTCGATCCGCGTAGTTGGTGCCGTGGATTTCATAACAGCTACCTGCTGGAATATTATTGTCAGCTTCCCAAATTTGAGCGTAGAAGTAGTTACCAAACAGGTAATTAACCATAGTGGCTTCACCGGTGAAAGGAGAGCCGTAGAGCGCTAAGACATAGCAACCATCATCGTTAGTTGGCGGTCCTGGCTCCTCAAATTTGAGTGACAAAATCACGGGATCGTGGTCAGAGGCGCGATATTGATCGGCAACATAGACGTAATCTTGCTCTAAGTTGCTGCTGCCTTCCGCAGGATCAATAATTTCATCATTGTAGCTGAGAACCCGCGGCTCGTCAGTGCTGATATGATAGATCTCTGCGCCAACGACGCTGGCGTCTAGGCTAGCCGTCGTGAACATATGATCCAACTGGCCTGATTGGCCGAAGAAGGTAAATGAATATTTATCCTCAAGCGCAACATAGTTATCGACTTGGTTAATCAAACCAGTTTCTAATGTCGTGATTGGATCTTCTTCAGCGTACGCATTCATGTCACCTAAAACAATCACATCATCATCACCAGAGATTGATTGCATCGTTGTCACAAAGTCTAACAAAGCTACGGACATGTCAGTACGACGTTCGTTGTAGCAACCCTGGCCGTCGTTTTGATCCATATCCAGCCCTGTTGCACCAGAACAGCCTTTTGATTTGAAATGGTTCACAATGACTGTGAAAACTTCACCATTGGCGTCAAAAGTTTGGGCAACGGGTGGGCGATCTTCTGAGAAGACTGGATCTTCATCAGCCACTGATGCCCCTACAGGGGTAACGCTGGCTGTTTGATAGATAATGCCGACTTTAATTGCGTTGGTAGCTTGTATTCCATTGGGGTCCCCATTGTAAATAGGGTCAACAATGTAATCCCAAGTGCCGGGAGACGTAGCAGCATTTAGCGCATCGACCAAATTAGCAATTGATACCGTTCCATCATTCTGAATCTCTTGAAGACCGACAACGTCGGCATCAATAGTGAGGATAGCATCAACTAGCTTCGCCTGTTGGCGGACAAACTCAGCCGCAGAATCGGCACCGCGAGCACTGTTGTTACCGTCATCAATGGTCACGAAGTAGTTCAATACGTTCACTGAAGCAACAGTAATGTCTGCGCCAAAATCAGTTGGTGCGGTTGGACGTGGATTGGTGCGCACAAAGTCGACTGACTCTGTTGGTTGCAAGCGGTAGAAGTTAAATCCGTAGCTCAACACACCGGTTAAATCTGTCGTGGTGTCACCAAGACGAATGGTGTTGTCTGGTGCTAGATAGGGAATCGTGGCTGGGAATTGAGCGCTGCTGCCATCATCTATCAAGAGGCGGCCCGGTTCATTAACATCTTGAACGCTGTTGCCATTGTTGTCTTCACCAATCGCACCCGGCGCGTTGGCGTTTGTTTGGTTGATTTGCCGGCCGTTTGCAGACACAACCACCTCACCAAAGCGGTGAACGTTGAATGAATCGGTCACGGTCAGCTCTTGGCTAAAGGTAATCAGCATACCTTCATACGCTTCCAAATCGTCAACAGAAGCAACTGGCAATGTTACGTTTGTGGCCGCAATTGGGGTTTCAGGACCACAAACTGTTACGGCGCTCACGTTCGTGATTTCTGTGAGGTCGAAGAACTCATCAACTTCACCTGTTACGCGAACTTTGTCACCCACAACTGGGTCTGTAAAGATAGTTGTAAAGACGTAGATACCATCAGAGGTAGACGCATCGCCGTCACCAGCTGCATCTTGAATGAAGAAGCCACCAATCTCATCTACACCATAGAAGGTTGCTGTTACAACACCTTCTGTTGAAACAACTGAGCCGTCTAAGGCACTAGCTAGGCCGCTACCTTGGATATCGTAAATTGGTGTGAATGGATCACCACAGGTTTCGGTTACAACGGTATCGAAGCTGAATGAGAAGTCAGCCGCCATATTATCGGCCGTGCCGTCTTGGTCAGCGACACCGCTAGCAAAGACGGTAACCGTACAGCTGTCATTAGAAGCAAAATCACTGTCTGGGTTTAGCGTAAATGCGGTTGGCCCACCGGAAACAACGGCCGTATTTGCCCCACTCACACTACAGTTAATATCAAACCATGTTCCAGTTACAGTGACATCTTCACTAAATGTAATGTCGATGTTGGCATCCAAGGCAACCAAGCTTGCCCCATCAGCAGGCGTTGTGCTCGTCACGGTTGGTGCGGCATCTCCACCGCCACCCCCGCTAAAGGTATAGGTACCGATGGGTACTGGTGTAGCGGCAGTCGCGTTATCAGATTCACCATCTAACGCGTTTGGCCCACTAAATGTCCAGTTTGCCAAAACGAAAGTAGATCCGTCTGGGCCTGTGCCATCAACACGATAGGCCCAACCGTCTAAATGCTCCCATGGCTCTCCGGTGCCGTCTGTATTGATGTCACCAAAGACGTCAATGACTGCGCCATTTTCAAAAAGCTCAACAGCATCATCACCATTAATGGCCATCGAACCACTGGTGTAGTCTGGTGCAAAACCAAAGAAATCAGTAAATCCATCGATTTCTGAAGCGACATAGATATAGTCACCAGCGGTAGCTGAATCGGCAGGGAAGGTGAATTCTTCACCATCTGTTCCGCCGCCATTGTTGGCAGACCCTAAACCATAAATACTGAGGTCAGCAATGTTTTGGCCCACAAACAGTTCAACACCCTTTGGTACCCCACCGGTTAGTGGCCCGTCAAATACGGCCGTTAAAATCAAAGGGGGTGCAGGAGGCGCATAGGTCCCAATTGGGAACGGCGTTGCGGCAGTCGCATTATCAGATTCGCCATCTAATGCATTGGGGCCGCTGAATGTCCAGTTTGCCAAAATAAAGGTAGCGCCGTCAGGACCTGTACCGTTGACGCGGTACGCCCAACCGTCTAAATGCTCCCATGGTTCGCCCGTTCCGTCAGTGTTGATATCACCAAAGATATCAACCACGGCGCCATTTTGGAAAAGCTCAACGGCATCATCACCATTAATGGCCATTGAACCACTGGTGTAATCCGGTGCAAAACCAAAGAAATCAGTAAATCCATCGGTTTCTGAAGCAACATAAATGAACTCACCAGCTGTGGCTGAATCGGCTGGGAAGGTGAATTCTTCGCCATCGGTTCCACCACCATTGTTGGCCGAGCCTAAACCGTAGATGCTGAGGTCTGCAATATCATTTGATACGTAAAGCTCAACACCCTTTGGTATGCCACCCGTTAATGGGCCATCAATTAAACCGGTGATAATGAGGTCTGACCCAGCGGGTGGAGCAGCATCTGCAACAGTGAAGCTAAAGGTCGCATCTGCATCCATATTGTCGGGAGGATCGTTGGTATCGCTATCGGTTACGTTGGCCGCCACGACAGTCACAGTACAGCTTTCGCTATTGGCAAAGTCGGTGTCGGGGTTAAGAACATAAGAAGAAGGGCCACCAGACTCAACGGCCGTTACAGCACCGCTAGTTGAACAGGTAATGTCAAACCAGCCCGCTGCTGCAACAACATCCTCGCTAAAATCAATCGTAATGTCAGCATCTACAGCAACACCAGTTGCCCCATCCGCAGGCGTAGAGCCAGCAACTTCTGGAGCAGCGTCCGCAACAACGGTGTTTGTGGGATCGCCGGGGCTTGCATTATCAGCTGAAATTGTGTTGTGCTGAACAACGTTGGTATCACCAGCCGGTTCTCGCACTAGAGAAATGCCGTCTGAATCAGAACCAAAGTCATCAACGGTACCAACAAGCGTCGCGGTTACAGAAAAACCATCATAATCACCGGCTGCGGTTGGATCATCAACGGCATCACCATTAAAGATGATTTGGATATATTCGTCATTATTAGGATCGTATAAAACGACGTTGTCACCACCATTGTTGATTCCATTGGCGCTGCCTGAGCTAAAAGCTAAATTGCCTGCAGAAACAGCTGGCAATGACCCATCAGCAATATCACCAACAACTACTGCATAATTGCCGGCCCCAAGCATCGTGCCCGATGGGAAGGTGAACCAAAGATCAGCACCTGCATCCCACAGTTCAAACCCACCAATATCAATGGTTGAGCCTGAAAGGTTGTAGATTTCTACAAATTCGTCGTCGGTTTCGGCAGTGCCATCCCCGTCGGTATCAAAGTTGTTTGCTCCATTTGGATCAGCCAGAACTTCGTTAATGGTGATACCACCAGCTAAAACACTGGTTGTATCTGCCGCCGAAGCTTGGCTTACAAACACAAAAAACGCAATGAGCATAACGGCCGTTAATTTTAAGCCGCGACTCAGGTTACGTTTTCCAACACTAGAATGCTTATTGATCATGAATTCTCCTTATAACAACAATGTAAACAGAACGCCTAATAAGACCATCATTCGAAAACATGGGATGGTTCGATTTCTTAGGCTCCCCTATCTGATTTATTAATGTGTTCAAAATTTGAAATCGGCTTGAGGATGTGTAATGGAACACCTCAGGATCACACTTTTCGCAATGACAAATTCTTCCACAACAAGTTTAGAATGCAAAAATTAAGGTCGTCCTTACAACTTTTCTTACGAAAACAGCTGTCATGTGAGCGGAAACCAAACTGAACGTTTTTCGCACAACAATTAGCTTAGCAAGTTTTTTAACAGTTTATCAGCAAGACGTGGGGGCGATTAATTTTTGTGTAATGCCAAAATAAACGTAAGGGCGGGACGATTGGCAAGTGATGCGGGGCGGTCAAGCATTCTTGGCCCAAGCAGTCTTGGCTCAATCGTCTCGCCCTCGACTGGCCTGCTTATGGGTGAGATGGCACGGTTTCGCACCTCTTCATCTATTCAAGATGGTGTCCGTGTCATCCCGCCCTGACGTACGAGCACTTTTTCTCCCCTTACACAACTTTTTATCGCACCCGCAAGACGTTGAAGAGTTTAAGTGTTCCGAAGTTCCTG
>JBCCFD010000371.1:0-8260 GCA_039029915.1 Chloroflexota bacterium | reverse complement strand
GGTTCTTTTGGAGCTGGCAATTATGCTATGGCGGGCCGAGCGTATGATCCTCGTTTTATTTTTACATGGCCGAACTCACAAATTTCAGTGATGGGGGGAGAACAGGCGGCTAAAACGCTGCTGCAAATTCGCATGAAGTCGTTCCAGCGAAAAGGTGAATCATTATCTGAGGTGGATCAACTTGCTTTTCGGCAAAAGATTGAAGCGGAGTATTTGGAACAGGGCAACGCCTATTATGCTACCTCTGAGCTATGGGATGATGGTGTGATTGATCCGTTAGATACGCGCAATGTGCTCGGCATGGCAATCTCTGCCTCACTAAATGCCCCATTTGAAAAAGCAGGCTATGGGGTCATGCGGATTTAACGAGCTCTCTTTTTTACAATGTTGAGATGCTTCACTCAACGGAAGTTAATTAGCTATTCGGCTTCCTCGACCTGCCCAAGCTCGCGTAGGAACATGCTGCGAACCTCTGCGATGCGCTCATCGAGATTGTCTTTGGTCCAATGTTCTGTTGGGATAGGCGGGAGAACCGTGACTTCGATAGTAGACGGCCGTATTATAAAAGACCCCTTCGGCATTGCATCGTGTGCATTTTTTATCACCATAGGCACAATCGGTACCCCAGCCTGCATCGCCATGTGAAAAGCGCCCTTTTTGAACTTGCCCAGCTTCGTTGTCTTACTGCGGGTGCCCTCTGGTGCAATCGCGATAGAGGTGCCGCCCTTCAACGCTTCAACCGCTGGTTCTAACGCTTTAATTGCTTTTTTCTTGTCGCCCCGATCAACAAACACCACGCCACCCGCCATGAGTAGCGGCCCAGCAATCGAGTATTGCAGTTCCTTTTTGGCAATAGCGGTGGCATCCTTCTTGAGCAACTTTGCTCCAATCAGCAGGTCAGCTGAGCTTTGATGGTTAAAAATAAAGACCGCCGGACGAGCCGCCCAAATGTTTTCTTCACCCGTGACGTCCAGGTCGATGCCTGCTAGGGCAGTACCTAGATCGCCAAGCGTGCGGGTCATGGCATTGGTGCCGTCTTGACGAGAGCCACGCAAAGCCCCTAATCCTAGGCCAGCGGCTAATGCTGGCGCCATTGAGCCAAATGAGAGAGTGGTGCGAATCATATTCATCAGGCTTGGTCTGCCGCGACTGCGGAACGCCTGCACGGGCCAGCCTTGGTCTTCGGCTAACTCTTCCAGCTTTTCGTCTGGATTTAACGGCCGTGGCTTTCCAACCAGCTCAAGAAGCGGCAAATCTTCATGGCTGTCAGTGTAGAAATAGCTTTGCTCCGGGTCAAGATTAAACTTTTCAATTAGCTCCCGCGCCACAATCGCTTTGCCTTCTCCCCACACCGGCGGATCTACAATATTGCCCGTAAAGTGTCCGTCCTTCACTTCCATGCGGGTACACATCACGTGCTCAATGCCTAACTCACGGGCCACTGGCTCAACTTGATACGGTGTGGCCGCAGAAATGATGGCCACCGTGTGCCCCTTCGCTTTGTGAGCTTCAACGAGTGCGCGAGATTCGGGGTAAATGGCGTTGGCGAGGTGTTTTGAATACACCATTTCGCCAAACTCCTGCAAATCTTTTTCGGGAACGCCTTCAACACCGCGGGCGCCAATAGCGGCTAAGCCAGCGAAATTCCGATTGCCAATGGCGTAGATCATCAGCCCGAAGAATTGGGAGATAATCTCTTTTCGACTCATTTGCCCGCTAAATAGTCGCTCTTGAACAAACTCTTTGGCGGAGAACCCTTCGATTAAGGTGCGGTCGAGATCAAAGAAGGCCCCAATTTCTGGACCGTTGGGGGCAGATAGGGCATCTTGGGCGATATCTGCGTGGGGCGAAACGGCCGTTGGTGGAATGATTTCTCGCGGCATGATAGCGGGGCGCTGTTGTGACCGCTCTTTGGCCATGTCCTGCAGTGTTTGCATCCGCTCCATTAAATAATCGAGTTTTGAGATTAATTTGTTAATGGCAGCGCTGTTGGTCTCAGACGGCTCATCCGTCACAAGCCCCATGTTTTTAATGAGCCGAATCCCATTTTCGATAAATGGTTTTGAAATTGACTCGACGCGCTGTACTTTGCCCTGCCAATGAAGCTCTTCGCCATTCGTCATGCATGCTTGAATAAACGCTTTGTCATCAAAAGGCGTGTCGTAATTGCGCTGGGAAAGCGTATGGCACACCACCCGATATGTTTCTACATATGGATATAAAATGGCATGCGCTAAAAGTACTGGCTTCTGATCGAGCAGCCCTAGCGTTTTTTCAGTTGAATCTGAAAAGTGGGAACGCCAATCTAAATCCAAAAGATCGAGCTCTGACTCAACTTCATCGCTGAAAATCGGTTTTTTAGAGTAGAAAAATTCAAATTTAAACAAGTCCCGCAGGCGCATAATTTCTGCCCAAAAGCCGTGAATGCGGTCCTCACCTCGCTTGGGGGCAGCGTGTAGCAGAGCGAGTTCAATCAATGCCCCATTGAGAAATTGATGGGCCGACATGTTGCTGTAGTACACGGCCATTAAATATTTGTTGGCATTAATAGCGTAGCGTGGATCGGCTTCATTTGATTTCTTTTCGACGACCGTGGCTTTGGCAAGGAGCCGTAAAGCCCGTTGGACGCTTTGGGTGATCGATTTGCCAAAATCTACATAGAGCGTGGGATCACGCCTTTCAATGGCGTCAATCATCTGCCGAACGTCCGCCACGATATCGCTTTGGGTGGTGTTAAATTTGCTCAACAGGGCCGTAGAAACGAGCGATGTTGTTGTTATTGGAGTAACGCGATTGATGTTATGGACTAGCTCAAAAGCGAGCTTTTGGAGATTGCGCTGTTCGGGTGTGTATTTACCCTGGTCTTCAAAGTCAGGAACGGCCGTATCATCATGAATCTGCACCGGTTCGCCAAACCGAATAGACACTTGGCCAAACTGCTTGCCCATACGCCGGAAATATTTCACCACGCCGCTAAGGCTCTCAGACTCCTTTTTAGCCCCTTGCCCTTCCGCCGTCATGGCGGGCACATCGGGAATCATGTCATAGCCAATTGAAACCGGTACGTATTTAACGTGATTAGATTTGACCTTGGCCGCTTTGGCGCCTTCCGCAATATATTTGAGAATGCCTAGCTTGGGCCAAACCAGCTTGCCCGTGCGTGAGCGAGTGCCTTCTAACGCCCACGTAAAATCTGCTTTGTCTTTAATCAGGTGAGAAATAAACTGCCGCAAGACCGTTTTGTAGATGAGATTGTCTTTGAACGAGCGACGAATAAAAATGATGCCAGCTCGACGGCCCAGCTGCCCCGCTCCAGTGAAGCTCATGTTGATGCCGCCAAAGGTGTAGGGCATTTGAAGCCCAAATTCAGCCAGCGCCACGCTAAGCACGAAGGTGTCAAGGTAGGTTTTGTGGGTGATGACAAAAGCGACGGTATGGTCGCGCATTAATTCGCTAATTTGCTCGATCTGTTCTGGGACGACATCGATGCCCTGTTTGTAGCTTCGGGAAAGCATGTAGCGGGAACCTTCAAAGCCTACGTAATCCACCAGTGCATTGTGAGTGGTGTACATCTCTTTGAGATAGGTTTCTGATTCTTTGAGAACTTGCTCCGCCGGTAGGCTAAGTTCTTTGGCAAGTGAGCCGATGGCTTCTTGGTAGGCAGGACTATCGATGATTTCGCGCATGTTTTTCTCCTGAATCCCCTAGCTGTGTCATAAAAAACCTGACAGGTTTATAGATGGAATTTTGAAACAATGAGTTGAAAACCTGTCAGGTTTTTGGGGCAAGGTGTGGTTTTGTTGTGAAGACTCTGTCAGGTTTTATCGTGTAGAATTTCAGCTAGAATACCGCTATTATACACAATAGTGCAGGAGGTTGGGGAATGGTTGAATTGATTTTAAATCATCAATCCCAATTTTGAATATGAGGGATACGGCCGTTTAAATGTTCCGAAGTTTCTGGGTTGAAAACCGTGTTAGTTAAAAGCTTCTGAACCGCGAGGAGAAATGAAGTTAATAACCGTCGTTTTATTCAAAGCATGAACTTCGTTTTGCTTAAACGAGCTAGAATCATTTTGACAAAATAATCTGTGTGTCGAGAGAATGGATAGTAAAAAATGTTAGAGGGATTAAACAAAATTAATTGGGACAATCTATATCATGCTTATGGTGTTGCCAGTGACCTCCCATTGTTACTGAAGCAAATTGCTCATAAAGATGAAGCGATGTCTACGAAAGCTCTTACTACTTTGTTTGGCAATGTTTACCATCAGGGAACCCGTTGGGAAGCTAGCGCATATGTAGTTCCTTTTTTGTTTGATTTGTTGAGAAATAAAGACACCCTAAATAGAAATCATCTATTAAAATTAGTTCTATTTTTAGCAATAGGAGATGATTTTTTAAAGGTTGATAAGCTTCCTTTTGAAGCAGAAAAGATGATCCAGCTATATGAAGACTTTCTTGAACATGAAAAGAAAGAAATTATTCAGAAATTACACAATGAATCACATGTTTTAACTAATTCTGAGGTTGATAAGTTCAATCGATTAGTGATACTTTGGGCAAAGGAATGTTATAGAGAAACAGAAGCCCGCGTTTCTGAAATTTGCCAACTGATGGAAGATGAGAACGCCGAGGTTGCAAAGATGGCGATTTGTAGCCTGCCATGGTTTTATAAACATCAAGAGATATTTGTTGAACCAATGCTTCGTTTACTTCAGAAAAATGAATCTTTAGACCTAAAGGTAACCGCGTTACTTACCGTTGGTGTGATTCAAAATCTTGATCAGAGGTTTATTTCGCATCTTGAAAATTACTCGAGTGTAAACCATCATTTCTTTATTAGATTAGCTAGTGTGATCTCACTTGTCGAATGTGGGATTTTTGTTCATGAAGAACTCTTATTCCAAGCAGAGGCGCAACGGCCGTTAATCAATGAATTTGGAGCAAAAATTCCTTATGATAGACCATTGATTGGATTTGTTGCGCATGCAAGAAATTTAGTAGCCAAGCAGTCTCGATAAGAATTTTCCAAAATTGGCTTTTATTTTGTAGATTGATCTAAAAAACGATATTTTATGCTGAATTCAAAGGAAGATGCGATTGAGATGTTGGAAAAACTAGGTGCGTCCGAGCGGTTGCTAACCCACGCCATGTTGGTTAGTGAAGCTTCGGCAATGCTTATTGATGTGTGTGAAGAATTTGACCTAAATGTAAACGTATCATTGATTGAAATAGGTGCTGTTCTTCACGATGCAGGGAAAGTGGTTTGTAAAAATGAACTTGATCAAGAGGGGAGCAATCATGAGGCTGCCGGAGAAAAATTGCTTTTAAAGCATGGCGTTGCACCTGAAATCGCTAGAATTTGCCGATCGCATGCTCGCTATGATGAAATGGAAGTTTCTTTAGAAGAATTGCTTATTGCTCTAGCGGACAAGCTGTGGAAAGGAAAACGTGTTGAGCAGTTAGAATTAGAAGTTGTCGATCGGATTGCAGATAGTGTGGGTCAGAGTAGATGGGACATATTTCCTCATCTCGACGATTGCTTTGAAAACATTGCCTCTAATGGGGATAATAGACTGGCACGCAGTTACTGAGCGGCATGTTTGTCACGCAGCAGTCACAATAAGCGCTTAATATAGACAGAAAAGGCTGATAGATTACGGCTAACCAACAGGAGTAAATCGGTGGATATAAAAGATGTAAATTTACAAAAGGCAATCGTTTGTGCGTATCTTGCCAAGGAAGTCTACTACAAATTCCCCCAAGAAGTGGCCGCCAATCCTGATATAGAAGAAAAGATGAAGTTCAAGGCGTTTAGCAAATTTCCTAATGCCAATGTGGAACTCCACCACGCTGATGAATCGGATACGCAGTGTGCGATTATGCAGGAAGAAGGCAGTGACCATATCTATTTGATTTTCCGGGGCACTGAAAAGGGTGACGACTGGAAAACGAATGTCCAATTTAGCCGCGATCTATTTCAAGTTCGTGATAAAGGGTCAACCAGCCCGGGTGAAACGACCGAAGATGCAGCCATGTCTTTTAATGATGACGACGATGATGCGAGTTTTACCTTACCTGCTGATGATGCTGGCAGCTCAGACGATGAGGAGTCTGATATGCACTTTGAGCCGGTTGAGGATGAAGGCAAGGCGAAGCATTTTGAGTTTGTTGAGTCGAGCAGCTTGGAGTCAGCAGATTTAGCCCCGGCTCATCCACGCGCCCAAATGCACCTTGGTTTTGTCACGGCTTACATGACGGTTCAAGATTACGTGCACAACTACGTTGTGAAACATCAACCAAAAAAGATTACGGTGACGGGACACAGCTTGGGTGGGGCGCTGGCGACTTTATGCGCTGTTGATATGAAGTTAACCTATCTTGGTAAATATGATGTGGATCTTTACACATATGGAGCGCCTTGCGTGGGGAATACGGAATTTCCAGACCTGTTTAACACGGCCGTTCCCAAAAGCTATCGCTTCGTCAATGGGCTAGATGTGGTGCCGCAGGTGCCGCGCCCATGGCAAGGGTACAAGCACGTTAATCATGAGATTAAAATTGGTAAAGGCTGGACCTGGCGCTTTTTATCACGTCGGGGCACCGATCATTTCATGACGAGCTATATTCAGGAGCTAGAAGCGATTTAGTAGTTTAATAGGAAGAGAGTAGAGAGTAGAGAGTAAGAGCATCCCTGATATTTACATATGCATCCTGCTAATTGCACCCTTTAACAAAAAAACGGCCGTTCATTTGAACGGCCGTTTTCGCTACCAATACATTTTTATGTGATACGTCTGCGGCTACACTAATTTAACAATACTTGCCATTTCCATTGAACGGGGACAGTTCCAAAATCCAATACATTTCCATTGATAATCTGTCCTTCCGGATTGGCGTCGATAATCTCTTGAGCTCTTTCCCGCGTGATAGATGAGTTGTTTTTTTGAACATCACCTTGCCAAACAGAGTGAGAAAAAGAAAGCCCTTCACGATAAACAACAATTTTGATGGTGTCTTCTTGCGCCTGAAACATTTGTAACGTACCTTATAGCTGAACGGTGCAATGACAGTTGTTCGTCACTGTGATGACTCTGCCATCACACAACCCCAATATTGCCTTCATCATGCCATCTATTAATTGAGAGCTCCATCAGAATGTCGTGAAGACGACGAGAAAAAGGCGTTAAAGATTGTAAAGTAGGAGTAGAGAGAATAGAGTAAAAAGAAGAGAGACCTTGATATTGGCGACTGGCAGCCTTGCAACCGGCAACTTTTAACTATGAAAAAACAAACACCTGAACATTTACGTTTAAAAGCACATCGAGAAAAGAAAGCGAATTGGAAAAATTGGGGGCCATACCTCAGCGAGCGGGCTTGGGGGACGGTGCGGGAGGATTACAGCCCTCACGGCACCGCTTGGGAGTATTTTTCACACGATCAGGCGCGCAGTCGGGCTTATCGCTGGAATGAAGATGGTTTAGGCGGCATTTCCGATCGGAATCAAAACCTCTGCTTTGCCTTGGCTTTGTGGAACGGCCGCGATCCGATTTTGAAAGAGCGACTTTTTGGCCTAACGGGGAACGAAGGGAACCACGGTGAGGATGTTAAAGAGGTTTATTTTTATCTCGACAGCACCCCAACGCATAGCTACATGAAAATGCTCTATAAATATCCGCAAGCGCCGTTTCCTTACCAAGATTTACTGGTGGAAAACGGCCGTCGAGGGCGAGCTGAGTTTGAGTATGAATTGACGGACACGGCCGTTTTTGATCACGATCGCTATTTTGATGTATTTATCGAGTACGCCAAAGCGGACGAGAATGATATCTTGATTCAAATCGATATCGTGAACCGTGGTGATAAGACAGCCTCCTGCACGCTTTTACCAACCCTTTGGTTCCGAAACAGCTGGCGCTGGGGGTATGAGGCTGGTCCTTTGGGCCACACGCCGACCAAACCTGCGATGTCTCAGGTAGGAAGTGAGCCCTCTTTGGGTGTAAAAGCCACCCACGCCGATAGTGGTGCCTACTACTTTTATGCCCATCAAGCCGAGCAATTCCTTTTTACGGAGAATGAAAGTAACAACGAGCGACTTTTTAATTCGCCAAACGTTACCCCCTATGTGAAAGACGCGTTCCATCGATATGTGATTGATGGTGAGCAAACGGCCGTTAATCCACAAAAAACGGGCACAAAAGTGGCTGGGATTTACGTGCTTGACATTCAGCCGGGCCAGCGTGAAACGGTGCAGCTTC
>JBCCFD010000370.1:0-8279 GCA_039029915.1 Chloroflexota bacterium | reverse complement strand
CTGACGACCTTTTCGACCCGAACGAAACGCGCTACCAAACTGCGCCACGCCCCGAATTTTAAGCATTATACATTGAACTGAATAAGGGCCACAAATAGGGAGGGAAGAGTGCCAATGTGGCAATGTTGCAAAGTAGCAGAGTTGCAAGTTGCCTATGCCTAGTGGCAGGTTGCATGTGGTAGGTTAAACTGTTTCAAGATCACAGTCACCTTTTTAAATGCCCCTCTACACTCTATCCTTTAACTGTCTTCCCCTACTTCGTCTCAGCCTTTCCTTCCTCTTCAGCCGGTTGTTGACGGGGCATGTATCGCTTCATCTGCTTGAGGGGCACTTTGATTTGCTTGCGGCATTTGATACATTCCACTTGGTGATATTTTTGTTTCTTGCTAACTGCCTCATTGTATGATTCAATCACGTAATCTCGGCCAAGGTTAAAGTTGGCGTTACAGTAGGAACAACGAATGTTCATAGGGGAATAACCCTCCTTGTTTGTTTTGGATACCAAATTTTTTATTGCAGTCTGTAAAGACCATTTGTCCAAAACAATAACTATGTTCAAAAGATAGCGGAGACAAGCATCTAATGCAAGCGGCCGTTTCGCACAAGCTTATCAAACAGCAGCTAAAAATCAGACAGAAAGTACAGCTGAAAGTAATCAGCAACAGCATGGCCCCACTTATTCGAGCTGGGGATTTGGTGGAAATTACGGCCGTTTTGCCATCAAATCTCCAAACTGGAAGCATAATTACTGTAGTTACAATGGATGGTCTGTTGACACATCGTCTCGTCAATATCGAAGGTCACGCCCACCAACTGTTTATCAGAGGTGAATGGCAAATGTCAGTAGAATCCTTTGCTTTTGCTGACTATTTGGGGCAGGTTACGGCCGTTATCAGAGGTAAAAAACAACGTCGTCTCAATGCCTATTCTTGGCAGTGGATGGCTAAAGGGCAATTTTGGCTAGGAATAAAGTATCTTTTTGTAGCGCAGCTGATGAAAAAAAGTCTTCAAAAAGGGCGCAAGCTCTTTCTCCGGAAAACCACTTAGGTAAACGGCCGTATATCTACCATCCACATAAATGTCTATGCTTCTCATGCTAAAATTTACAAACTCAATTTTATCCCATTGCATATAATAGCTTCTTCCCAAAAAACTCCGGTATGTAAAACCATCCTTGTTCATAGAAATAGATTGACGTGATATCCGACTCAACCGGTGCTGAATCGTGATTGGTTGTGTTAAATCAGGAGGCTCTTTTTCAATATTTGTTGAGAGACCATATAATTTTTTTGAAAATTCGGAAGGTAACCAATCTACAAGACACCCTTCTAATCGAGCCCGCTCCCGCGCTGGCAAAGGAGCAAGGCTAAATGTGTATTTTTTATCAGGCAGTTGAAAAATTAAGTAGGAAAACTGATTGTGAGTAACCTGTTGAATCGATTGTTTATTAATGATCGCTGTCGTTTGCCACCGCTTCTTAAACTTCAATTCATCCTCACTTAGCTCGACATAAGCATAATAAGGTCTAGAAATAAATAGCAAATAAAAAACAAGAAAGAAACCCAAGAGTGAAGCACACTGTGCTTGAGAAGCAATGTCGGCAAACCGCTCAGGTGGGTTTTCAAAAAAGCCCATAATCAAGCCAAACAATAAAAAAGTTAAAAATAGGAATAAAGCAAAGATTAACCAGCTTGATAAGCAGGATTTTCGATTTTGATAAGCTGGCTTATAGAGGAAAAGTTGGTTATTCATTTGATTATGTTTCTATCAAAAAACAGGCTGTAGACTCTACAACATAAATAGTCTTTAATTTAGATTAACTTCCCCCCCCCTTTTTGGTGTCAATTTTTTTGGGGATATTTTCAGTTAGCAAATGGGTATCTGTTTATCAAGAAGTTGTTGAAGCAAGCCAATTCTAAAATCCAAGATACTTTTCTGGTCTAAACCAAAAAACGTTACGGTTTGGCAAAGATGCGTCGTGTGAATCTTCATGCCCCAATATCGAAATAAAAGCTGAATGCTAACCACATCTTCCCACAAAAAAGTCAATTGTTTTCCCCAGCAAGTTTGATAAAAAAGACCGGCCTCATCAAAAATCAGCCGTTTTTTCGAAATCATTGGGAATTTAGCCTCCACAATAACTGGGTCCCACAATTCAACCTTACATCCTACTATTTCTAACTCATGAGGCAAATTTTTATGGGGTAACACGATTTTTGAATCAAAATCTACATTGTTCATAAGGCACACAGTTTCATTAAATCAGTCTGATTTATTAAGCGATTGAAGCAACTGCCTATTGAACGTATCGGCCTCATTTTTTTCGACGTTTTGCAACATTTTACTCAATCAGGGTTTTTCAGTAAAAACTCAAAAATAAGAAAAGGAGTCATTTATGCCATCCGCGTCCTATTTTTTGAAAACTGAAAAGCCCTGTTTACTCAATAAATCGGCTTGACAAATTTTTGTTCATCATGATAATCAGACTCATCATCTTTTGAGAGGTTACAATGACAGATAGCGTTCAATAACACGAAATACGCCCCCTTTTTTAGACATTTCGATGTAATTACCAATGCAGTAATTACAAAATAGCTCCCTATGCCAATGGGCGAGCAAAAGTTGAACGCATGTTAACCGTACATAATCTTTCCAAAGCCTTTGGGCTTGATCCCATTCTTAAATACATTACTTTTTCTGTAAATGCTGGCGAACGCGTTGGCCTCATTGGGCCAAATGGTGCCGGTAAAAGTACGCTATTGCGGATTATTACCAACATCGAGCAGGCTGATAGTGGTCATGTCTCGTACGCCCCATCGTCGCTCAGGATAGGTTATCTCGCGCAGGGATTTGAGCCTGACCCCAATCAAACGTTTGGTGAACTGATTCAACAGGCGGCCCCTAATCCTGATTTCCTTGAAGAGACGCTAACTCGATTAGCCACCGCTTTGGCCAACACACCCGAAAATTCAGAGCTGCAGGCCGAGTATGATGCTGTCTTGTCGAAGTTGAGTGTCGGTGACAACGGCCGTTTACCTCAATTACTCAACACCTTCAGCCTAGATGTAATTCCAGATGACCAAATCATTGCCACCTTATCGGGGGGTCAAAAAACACGGCTATCCATTGTTCTAATTTTGCTAGACAATCCCCAACTGCTCATTCTCGATGAGCCAACCAACCATCTTGACATCGATATGCTTGAATGGCTAGAGGGGTGGCTTTCAGATTTTGACGGTGGCATTTTGGCAGTGTCTCATGACCGCACATTTCTCGACCGTATTGCCACGCATATTTTAGATTTAGATCCAAAAACGCAAACGTTGACCGCGTATAAGGGCAACTATACGGCCTATCTGGATCAATATGTGAAGGCGCGTGAAAAACAGTGGTCCGCCTATAAAGATCAAGTGTATGAAATTAGGCGTATGAAACAAGATATCGCTCGCACGCGGGAGCAGGCCAACTCTGTTGAACGATCCACAAAACCGAATCAGCCAAGCGTGCGTCGATTGGCGAAAAAGGTGATGCGCAAGGCACTTTCTCGCGAAAAGAAACTCGACCGATATTTAAATTCGGATGAGCGGGTTGAAAAACCGAGTCGAAGCTGGCAAATGAAGCTTGACCTTGACCAAACGGCCCATCTAGGCAAGGATGTCATCAAACTGGACGGTCTTAGCGTGGGGTATTCACCAGAACGGCCGTTAATCACGCAAATCTCTCAGCAGATTCAAGCCAATCAACGCATCATTCTGACCGGCCCCAATGGTGCGGGCAAAACAACATTAATCAAAACGATTGCTGGTGAATTAACACCCCTCTCAGGCCACATCCAGATCGGAGCTAGTGTAAAACTGGGCTATATGTCGCAAGAGCAAGAATCAGTTACTCAATACGCCACGCCGCTCGAAGCGATCCAAACGGTGATTCCGTTCGATCAAACGGAGGCTCGTTCCTATTTGCACTACTTTTTATTCACCGGAGATGCGCCTCTTAAACCAATGCCACAGTGTAGCTATGGAGAAAGGGCAAGATTGTCATTGGCCCTTCTTATGGCCACAGGCTGTAATTGCCTCCTGCTTGATGAGCCAATCAACCATCTTGATATTCCCTCCCGAACCCAGTTTGAGCAGGCGCTTTCACAATTTGAGGGCACCATTTTGGCTGTAGTGCATGATCGGTATTTTATCGAGCGATTTGCTACCGCACTTTGGGTCGCTGGAAACGGCCGTTTAGAAACGATGCTCCTCTAAGCACAGCCAAATAAACTTTGAAGGATAAGAATCAATTTGAGCTGTACGTCAAAGCAAACAAAAATGGGTCAATATAATTTCACCCATCGAATCATTTTTGTTTGCGCTTGGGCAAATAGCCCGAAAGGTTGATGACCAATGCACTATATTTCCTCGGACTATATTTAGCTAACATTGGCTCGAGGAGTTTGCAATGATTAGACAACATTCATATCTATTTTTAGGATTTATTTTTATTTTTATTGGCCTCTTACTGGCAAAACCTGCCCCCATTGTTTTTGCAGGATTTACAGAAACACCAACCTCAGCACCAACAGACACACCCGCACCAACAGACACACCCGCACCAACGGACACGCCCATCCCCCCAACAAACACACCCCGGGCTGTTGTATCCACACCCAACTCAAGTAATCCACCCGTTGACACGCCTATCCCAACCCCAGACGTTATTCCAGAATTAGGCGTTGGACCTTCAAACAACTACATTCGATTTGGCGTTGTTTCATTATTATTTGGGGGATTTTTCTTGTTCTTAGGCTGGATTAAGCTTCTGAAAGCGCAGTGAGATCTACAAGAAACGTAAAAGGTACGAAGCTTTTCATCTACAAGGTGTGCCCAAGTTTCAAAAATGAAGAACCTTGTTAAGTGAAACGGAGTTTATAGCCATCGTTTTGTTACGAGCCGGACCTTCGTTTCACTTATGTAAATTTCACAAAATATCTTGAAATAAAACTGGGTAGAAAAGTGAAATTTACTCGGTGAAAATCAAATTTGAGTCGATTCTTTTTCAAGATACTTCTTGATTTTCACATAACTTATCACTTTTCCTTATTTTAATTACCGCTAATAGCTTCCTATTTATCGCCGCCCCACCTTTGAAACAGATCCTCATCTAGATCAACATCCATAACATCAAGCATTCGATTCACAGTTTGATTGACAATATCATCAATTGTTTTTGGCTTGTGGTAGTAAGCTGGCATTGGTGGCATGATAATTGCGCCAATTTCAGCCGCTTGGGTCATAAGCCGCAGATGCCCCAGGTGGAGCGGCGTTTCCCTGACTAGTAATAATAATTTACGTCGATCTTTCAGAATGACATCGGCGGCTCTCAACAGCAAATTATCGCTATACGAATTCACTACGCCAGATAAAGTCTTTATTGCGCACGGGGCAATAATCATGCCCGCTGTCTTAAATGAGCCGGACGAAATTGCGGCGGCAATATCATTAATGCTGTAAAGATGATCTGCTAATGCCTCGACATCTTTAATCATGTAATCCGTTTCAATCAGAATTGTTCGTTTACCCGCATTTGACATGAGCAAATGGGTTTCTATATCAGGCTGTTGCTTCAATATTTCCAGAAGCCGGATGCCATAAATGACCCCGCTAGCTCCTGAGATTCCAACAATCAATCGTTTCTTCATTGTGTGTTCCTAAAAATGCTGGCTGAAAATCCAGTCGTTAGCCCCTACATTTACAAATACAAAAATCTATAGTTGATTTAAGCACTAGCACACTGCCAATTGCTATCTAACGGCCGTTTCTACCCATTTTTTCACTTCCAAAACCCGTCAATCTAAAACAGCACTTGACAAACGGACTTGGGTCCGTTATATTCTCGCCTATACGGACTTAAGTCCACTTAAAATAAAGTAAATTAAAATCGGCAGGCGCCCCTCAACCTTTATCCTGCTAATTAAGGAGAGTTTTATCATGGCTTGGCATATTGATTCAGCCCATTCACACATCTATTTTTCAGTTCGTCATATGATGATTTCCAAGGTACGCGGTAGTTTTGAATCATTCGGTGGTGAGGTATCATTTGATCCAGAAAATTTAACAGCAACGGCTGTTCACATCACCGTCGATGTAAACAGCCTCGCCACTAAAAACGCCGATCGCGACGGGCATCTGGCCTCGCCCGATTTCTTACACGCAGAACGTTTCCCAAAACTCGTCTTCCAAAGCACAAAAATTGAACAAATCGACGAACAAACTGGCAAGCTGTACGGTAACTTAACCATCAAAGATGTCACCAAGCCTGTCGTATTAGATGTTGAATACGCTGGGACTGCCAAAAGCCCGTGGGGTACCACAAGCGCAGGATTTTCAGCCACAACGAGCATCAATCGTGTTGATTGGGGTTTAACGTGGAATCAAGCTCTCGAAACTGGCGGCGTTTTGGTTGGTGAAAAAATCAAAATTGAAATTGAATTGGAATTAGTACAGCAAGCAGAAACCGTACCCGCCTAAGCTCTATCACGAAGATTAAAAAATACCTAAACAGCATCTAGCTACCTATCACTTTGGTTTGCTCCGTCCAGTGATAAATCACTGGGCTACTCAAAAGTGATATGTGGCTAGCAACAGCATAAGTCTTTACCAAATGACTCAAGATTCAGCTCTTTCGTAAAGATTTATGCTGTTTTTTTATTCAACTGGACTGACGCACCTTGAGCCTGTCGAAGGGTTAAGAAATTCACTTCGACAGGCTCAGTGACCGCTATTTGCGTAAGCCCTATTCAATTCAGCTTGCTAAATGGCTCTCAAACCAGGCCAAGGATTGGTCCCAAGAATCAGTGGCGGAGGTTTCATCATAGCTTGGGCGCGTGTCGTTAAAAAAGGCGTGCCTTGCGCCATCATAAAGCTGGAACTTATTCTCTACTCCATTTTCATCCAGCACTGCATGAACGGCTTCGTATATTTGAGCCGGTATGCCATCATTCGTTCCTAAAAAGCTCAAAACGGGAGCTGAGATATTTTGAGCTTCATCTTCTGAAACGGGGGTGCCGTAGTAAGGGATTGCGGCCAATAAATCTGGGCTGGTGGCAGCGAGTTCAAAAACGAGTCCGCCCCCCATGCAGTAGCCTGTGGCCCCAAAACGGCCGTTTACAAAATCCTGTCCCTTCAAATAATCAATCGCTGACTGTAGCTCTCCCACAGCATCCCGCATGCCTAGCTCCATCACCTGCTTCCGTGCTTCGTCCGGCTCTGTTGTTACAACGCCGTGGTACAAATCGGGGGCTAATGCTACGTACCCTTCTTTGGCGAAGCGATCCGCTATGTCTTTAATATGATCGTTTAAGCCCCACCACTCTTGGATAACAATAATCACAGGGCGAGGCGTATCACCCGTCTGATAGGTAAGATAGCCCATCAGCTCCTGCTCAGCGCCAGGATAGGTGACAATTTGGCTGGTTAGATCCGCTTGAGTAGTGGTTACGGCCGTATCACCTGCTGCATCAACCACGGGCGGCGGATCTTCATTTGGAAATGCGTTACAAGCCGCAAGCAGCGTATTGGCAGCGGCGAGGCTCCCTAAAACGGCCGTGCTTTTGGTCAAAAACTGTCTGCGCGAAATGGTCCCCACCTGATACTCTCGCACCGTTTCCATTAGCTCAATTCGATTCATGTTTAATTTCTCCTTCGACTGTAATACTCCGTTTCATAAATTACCAAACCGATTTTTTCGAGCAAGGAGTATCAGAAACTTTGGAAACAAAGTAGTGATAAAACCTGAGGCAATTTTTTTCCTATTTGCCAGTCTCCTAAAAATATCGCTGTCAGCTAAACGGAAAGTAATTTGTGATTAACTAAAAATTGTTGAACGGCGTTTGATTTGTCATATCGACATCAAACCTTTTTCCATTCACATGATAGTCCAGTAAAAGGGGAAAAAAGATGAAAACTCATCGTTATCTATTAATACTTTCTATTACTATATTTGTGCTATCTGCTTGCTCACCAGAAGCAGACCGACTCGAAGAAACGGCCGTTGTGGCCATCGCTCAAGAGGCTGAACCAACGCCAGAACCTGAAACACCCACACCGGAGCCGAGCAATACGCCAACTCACACGCCAGAACCCACTGCCACCAACACCCCCGAACCCACAGAAACGGCCGTTCCCACAGAAACAGCCACCCAAACGGCTACGGCTACAAATACACCCACAAATACACCCGAACCCACCGCCACCCAAACCAATACCCCAGTTCCCCCAACAAACACACCTTTG
>JBCCFD010000369.1:0-8305 GCA_039029915.1 Chloroflexota bacterium | reverse complement strand
CTCACCCCGTTCAACTGAGACCTCAGCTATGGGGAGATCGGCTAAACAGGGAAAGGCCGCAACAGCTTCGAGGCGGTTTCCCTCAACTTGTTCTGGCACTGGCTCTATTTGTTGCGTGTTGGGATTTAAACGGCCGTGCCAGCCTCCAGAAATCATCACGTGATTCCCTGGCACCCCCTTCATGGCTAAGGTTCGGTGAGCGTGCCCAATTAAATGGTTGAGTGGCATTGGTGCAATAGGTGTTGTGTTCATTACCTGGGGGTAGAGCAACCACAAGGGCAGAGTAATGCCCAGCTCTTTTTGCACAAACGGCACGGCGTGACGGTTTGAGGCTAGCAAAACGGCTTTGTTTACCGGTATACGCTTGCCTGCTGTAGTCAGAACGGCCGTTACCATATCCCCTTTTTTCTCTAGATGAGAAACGGCCGTGTTTTCACGAATCGTTGCGCCAAGGCTTTGGGCTGCTTTAGCATAGCTTTGGGTTGTGGCCGTGTGATCAGAAACACCATCTAGCGGGCAATAGGTGGCAGCGATTACTGCCTCACTGACAAATGGCTCCTTATCGCGTACGGCGTTTGCATCGAGCCACTCCGTCGGAATGCCATTTTTTTGTTGCACCCAAACTTGTGCTTCTTCCCGCGTTTTGTCCAGCTCCCGTTCAATTAGAAGCAAATGACCAGTGCGGCTATATCCAGTTTCACCCTCCAGCTGTTCATGAAGCGTTGGCCAGATATCGTACGCCTCACGCATGAGCGGTAGCTCACGAACATCTCGGCCATTGGCTCGCACCCCGCGCTTGCCCAGCCCACCAGATGCACCGCTGGCAATCGAGCTTGCTTCCAATAAAACAACCTCTGCCCCAAGTTTTGCTAACTCCCAAGCTGTGCCACAGCCGTATATACCCCCACCAATGATGACAAAATCAGCCATTTGTTTTCTCCTCAATAATGTCTCGAAGGTGATTGATTGTATCCAAGTAATCGTTAAAGGTCGTGCTGGGTGAGACGGACACCACGCGCAGGACGGGCACACCGTCTAGCTTGGTTAAGGAGATCGAACGCTGCCCTGACTGCATGATTTTTTCGTAAAGCTCAGACTGTAAGATGTCCCATTTTTCTGAAGGATAGGTTGATGGCTCCATTCTAAAGCACAAAATGCCAAGGTCTGGCTTGTGGCAGACCTTGATATCGGGCTGAGTTTGTAAATAGTCGTAAAGCTGCTGAACGGCAGTTAACGGCACGCGTAAATCATCAATAATTTGCCTTAAGCCTTGACCGCGCAGCAGTGTCACCAGCGGAAGGGCTGCGAATGAGCGCGTAGATGGGGGGGATTTTAGCCCCGGATTTGGGCCCACATCTTCTTTCCGATTAAAGTATGCGCCATACAGTGAGATTCGGCCAAAGTCACGCCAATCCTTCACAAAAAGGATCGAATTGGGAATTGGCGCGCCAATTTGTTTGTGAGGGTCCCACGTGATGGAGTCAGCTAGTTCGTCTCCAAGATAGCGGTCTTTCCATTCCGGTACGAGCTTGTAAGCGTAGCCGTAGGCACCATCAATATGAAACCAGCAGTTTAACGACCGACATAATTTTCCTATTTCCTTGAGCGGATCAATCGCGCCTGCTGAGGTTGTCCCAGCAGTCGCGACAATGCAAAATATTTGGTGCGTTTTTTGAATTTTCCTGACCAATGTGTTGAGCGCATCCAGATCGACCTGCCGATTTTGATTCACGGGTATTTTAAATAGATTGTTTTCACCTAATCCAACGGTGCGAACGGCGTGATTAATTGAGAAATGGGTGTCGGCTGATACGAGTAAAGCGGGTGGGAGGTGGTTTTTAAATCCGGCTACGCCTTCCTTGGCAAAGTCAAACCCAGCATTTTCTGCGTGTCGATGCAGGGCGAGGTAAACAGCTTGCTCGTTAGCATATGTACCCGCATACATAAATGTGGCGTCCGCTTCATCACCAAGCCCGAAAAGCTGACACAGCGCTTTGGTACAAAGCAGCTCCAAAATAGCGCCACCGGGAGACACCTGCCAGTTGGTGATGCCCTGATTGTAATGAATGGCAAAGGTGGCCCCTAATCGAGCCTGGTCGGATAAGAAGGTGTTAAACATCGATTGGAACTCGGGCAGGCTGTAATCCATCAGATGAGGGGTAAGTTTTTCATGCAGCATTTGTTGAAGAACGGCCGTTTCTACACCATCCTTTTGGAATGCAACCAAAGAGGCTATATCTTTAGAAATTTGTTGCGGGGTGGCCCCCGAAAAAAGTGGTTTTAGAGGGTTTGTCATGGTCTTATGGTGGTAAAAAAAAAGCCCAGCGAAGCTGGGCAATTCAGATAGTGCCAGGAATGCAAGGGGTTAGCCTTATCCTAGTCAAAGTTGGGTTCAGTCGCGTTTCTCTCGTGCCAGTTTTGGGGGGAGGGGGTCTTGCATCCCTTTATTCCAACATTGACTAAGATTTATGATACAACAAATCGATTTCATTGCAAAGCTTAATGTTCGATTTTGCGAAAATTCAACCTAATTCAGAGGGACAAATTTTAAGTATAAAAAAAAGCAAAAACTTTAAAAATGCCAATATATGGGTATTGAAATTGGCGAGACTGAATATACGGGTAGTACATTTGTTTGTAATATTGATAGTATAAAAAATTTTTTATGTGTGGAAATGTGTGACAATGTATAAAGAAGTATGAGAAAATTTGTAGTTTTACTTCAGTATAAATCTGTTTTTTGCCTAATATTTAGACTGTTTCCCATGTACATTTTGTTACCCTGAGCATAATAGTAGTTTATAATTTTGTTCTAATCAATTATGATGTGCCAATCTTATAAAAGGGTTGTGTGTTTGCAATGCGTTGGATTAATCGACTTTCATTTCTATTTATATTTTTCCTCATTATCAATTTTCCAATCACGTTATCGAGTCAGGATATTCAGCCATCGCTTCATTTACACCGAATGCAGCTTGATTCGCAATGGCGAGAAACGGCCGTTTTTAAGCAATCATTGCCAAACTATCAAATTGTGCAATTTTCTGAACCGATTACCCAAGAAAACATTGCCCAAATTGAAACCGCTGGCTTAGAAATATTGGAGTATATCCCTGATTATGCTTTTTTAGTTCGAGGGGAAACGGCTCAATTTCGAGAGATGGTTCAGCTAGATGGCGTTTATCAAACCGCACCTTTTACCCCTTTTGACAAGCTTTCCCCATCTATTTTGAGTCGCTTTGGTGATGGAGATGCTCAAATTGATGGCGTATACGTCAGTCGCTGGAGTGGTGAGATTGAGGGATTAACGGCCGTGTATTCACCGGCTGAACTGCTCCAATTAGCGACCCAAGATGACGTTCGCTGGATTGAACCAATGATTCCCGTAGAGCTAATAAATGATGAAGCAAGAGTCATTGGGCAAGTCAACCAAATCTGGACCGATTATGGCCTATATGGCTCAGGTCAGCGGGTAGGTATCGCTGATTCAGGTCTGGACACAGGCGATTTTTCAACGCTTAGTCCAGATTTTGCTGGCCGAATTGTTAAGGGCATTGCGCTTGTGCAAGGAGAATCGTGGGATGATAATCAAGGCCACGGGACGCATGTGGCAGGCTCATTATTAGGGGCCGGTGTTCAATCAGGGGCCAATCCAGCCACTAAATCTTATACAGGATCTTTTGCTGGCATGGCACCCGAAGCTGAGCTAGTCGTTCAAGGTTTTGAAGTCACCGCCGAGGGGGCGATAAATGGGCTACCGGCCGATTACTATACCCTGTTTCAGGAGGCGTATGATGAAGGTGTTCGTTTGCACAGTAACTCTTGGGGGGGCACAACGGGTGATTCTGGTGAGGCCCAATTTGGTGGATATCCATTTGGGGCGATGCGAACGGATGAATTTATTTGGGATAACCCAGATATGATACTTTTTGCCGGTGCTGGTAACTCAGGTACCGATGGGTCTGTTGACCAAATTTGCCTCGATGGCAACGGGGTCGTTGATGAAGACTCCTTGCTTTCACCCGGCACGTCAAAAAATGTCATTACGGTTGGGGCAACAGAGAGTAATCGTTCTGCATCTGATATTGGGGGGTCGCCTTGGATACTCTTAGGCTGTTTTTTCTTTGAGCCAATCGCCACCGATCTTATTGCTAATAATCCAAATGGAATGGCTGCGTTTTCCTCAAGAGGCCCCACAGATGACGGCCGTATTAAGCCAGATATTGTGGCCCCGGGCACAAGCATCATTTCCAATCGCTCACATGTCGATGGGGCCACGACGCTGTGGGGCGCTCACGAAACAAACGAACATTACGTTTATTCTGGTGGTACATCGATGGCAACGCCTATTGTGGCCGGTATGGGGACACTTGTTCGTGAGTGGTTGGTAGAAGAGATGGGGGTTTCCAACCCACCGGCGGCTCTGATTAAAGCCCTTTTGCTCAATGGTGCCGCCAATATTGCACCGGGACAGTACGCAGAGGGTGCTTTACAAGAAATTCCTAACGCCTGGCCAAATAGCGTGGCCGGATGGGGGCGCGCCAATTTGAGTTTTATCGTAAATGACGATGGTCATGACCTTTGGTTCGTTGCTGAAGATCAAGGACTCCTGACTGGACAAACGGATAATTATTTGGACAGTGAAAGCACACCTTTAACTGTCACATCTTCAGATACTCCCCTGCGGATAAATTTGGTTTGGACGGATCCACCTGCTTCCATGTCTGCTGAAAAGCAGCTAGTGAATGATTTAGACCTTATCGTAACGGCGCCAGATGGTACGACACTATATGGAAACGGGGGAGATCAAGCCGACCGGATCAATAATGTAGAAGGGTTGGTTGTTGAAAATCCTCAAGAAGGCACTTACATTATCCAAGTTTCTGCTTTTCAAGTGCCAATGGGACCACAGCCTTACGCCTTGGTGGCTAGCGGTGCCCTAGCTGAAGGAGACGGCGCGCCTCTACCCCCACCGCCACCGCCGGTGGCATCGGATTACATGCTGTATTTGCCTATTGTGACGCGGGAGTAATTGACGAAGATGGCAGTTGTTTATCATCCTTTGATTAAACTTCAGCGAGAGCTGTACGAGATTCCACGCGGTCCCGAACGTTTCAAGCGGTACATTGAAACGTTGCGCGACCCGCATACTCAAGATATGCGTTTGCCTTTGTCTGCCATGAATCCTATGGCTAAAGACCATGTGCCTGAGGCGCTAGACCTTTACCTTGACGAGCAGGCTGACGAGGTGGCTGGGACCTGCTTGGCTGAGATTCAGCCTCAGCTACAGGAAATGAGCCATCAGTATCAAGCTGCGCTCGTGATGGCGGATGATGCACACGGGATGTGGACGGAGCGGTTTTCAGTGGAGTTTGGCGAACGATTTGAAACGAAGCCGCACTTTAGGCGGGGCTGGTTGGTAGGGCTGCTCTGGAGCAGCGAACGGCCGTCTCTTGAAAAAGTGCGCCACGCTTTAGCAACGGCCGTATTTCGGGGTCTCTACATTGAAAAATACGGATTTGCCTCAACCCTGCAAGAGATGATGGCCCAAGAAGGGTTTGTTCTGGAGAAAAGCGGCATCACCCAAATGCTAGATGCTGATGAATTGGCGTATTCACGCGAACTAATTGCTCCTCACCTCGAGACGGATGACTATCCGCTGATTATGAGCATTATTTTTGGAGATGAAGCGGCTGAGACATTAGGGTATGAGCCGCTGGGATTAAGCTATCAGGCAGGCTTAATGGTGGCATTAGCCAATCAAACCGATCATTGAAATCGTCGCCCCACTGTTTTTAGCAAGCTCGGGAATAATCGCTTTAGAAATTGTAGCTGCTTGCCTCTTGTGTCGGGAAACAGGTGGAGCTTGTTTGATTCAATAGCTTGAATAACCTTGGCCATAATATCAGCCGGATCAGTAAGCTCACTATCGGGCAGTGATCCCCGGTCAATGTAGCTGCCATGAGATTCACTATCTAATATTGGTGTACGGCTAAAGTAGGGGTAAACGGCTGTTACCTTCACGTCAAACGGAGCTAATTCATCTGAAATCGCTTCACTAAACCCGCGAAGCCCAAATTTGCTGGCAGCATATGACGACAATCCTCGTGGTCCGATCCAACCCGCCACTGATGAGATATTGACGATGTGACCTTTTTTTCTGTCAATCATTTGGGGCATAAAGTGAGCGCATATCTCCATAGGCGCCAGCAAATTCAAGTGCATTAAGAATGACCACCGCTCTTTTGGCACCTCATCATGTCGCCCCATGACCGCTACGCCCGCGTTATTAATCAGCACATCAACAGGTACGTTGAGTTGTTCTACCGATTCATAAAGATGCTCACGCCCTTTTTCTGTCGCTAAATCCGTCCCAATGCAAGCAATGATTTCGCCGGAAGAAACGGCCGTTTTGGCTTCTTGCGCCACCTTTTTTAACGCCACTTGATCGATATCTGTCAAAATTAAGCGGCTGTTTTTAGCTAAAAGCTGATAAATAAGCTGTATGCCAAACCCGCCAGTTGCGCCAGTTAAAAGTACGGTTGCCCTGTTTAAATTTGTCATAGTTGTCTACTAATCCTTCTGATATTTTCTATTACTGTACCAATTCTTTGCCATTCAGGAAAACGATGTCAAAATGGGAGCATGACTATCTATTTTTTGCATACGGCTCAAACTCACATCAATACTTTTCAGCCCATTTTTGAGCAAATGAATAACGAATTAAGCGGCGAGCATATCGTTGTTGAATCCCTGTTGGAACAAGCTCAAAAGAAAGAAAACATTGATGCTGTTCAAAAAGAGATAGCAGCCTTAATTGCTCAAAAGATGACGAAAGATGAGGACGTGCTGTTATGCACCTGTTCCACAATTGGGCCCTTAGCCGAGCAAGTTGACAGACAGCGTGTCCTGCGGGTTGATCGACCCATGATGGAAGAAGCAATACGAATCGGTGGCAGAATCCGAATTTTAGCAACGCTTGAAAGCACGATTGCGCCAACAATGGCCCTTTTTCACGACGTGGCCGGCGAAAAACCAGTGGATGTTGATATTCATGTCATCACGGAGGCATGGCCCTATTTTGAAGCGGGCGATCTTGCTCGTTATCATGAAGCAATTGCTAAGGTGATAGAAGCTGTTGCCGAAAATGCAGATGTGATTATTTTGGCTCAGGCTTCCATGATGGGAGCGTTAGCGCTGGTTAAGGTTAGCTGTCCCGTTTTGAGCAGCCCAGAACTCGGTGTTCAAGCGATTGTTGATCGCGCTGACCGGCTATTAAGTCAATAAGTGCGGAGCCTACCTAAGTGAAACGAAGTTCCTGCTTTGAAAAAATGGCAAAGATAAACTTCGTTTCTTTGAGGTTCCGAAGCTTTTAGCTACCAAAGTTTTCGATTTAGAAACTTCGACACACATAGAGGATTAATGATGGATTTTTTAACAATCGGCGAACAGCAATATATCAATTTAGAAACGTTTAAGAAGGATGGCACCGGTGTTAAAACGCCGGTGTGGGTCGTAAAAGAAAATGACAGACTGTTTGTATGGACACAGGCAGACAGTTGGAAGGTGAAGCGCATTCGCCGCAATGAAGATGTCAAGCTTTGTAAAAGCGATGCTCGCGGTACCCCGCTAAGCGACTGGGTCTCGGCAAAAGCCAAAATTCTCGATACCCAAGCTGATATAACAACGCTGCGCGGCCGCATGTTGAAAAAATATGGCATGATGTTTCGTTTAATTAACCTGATGGGTCGGCTGCGCGGCCGAAGCTTGGACGGCATTGCAGGTATTGAACTGACTCAATAATTATTGAAGGGGCAGGGGAGATTGCCAAATTTTACTCGTCGTATTGACTTGGATTTCATCAACCCATTTGACCCATTCAACACCCCGTTTATCGAATGCAATGAGCCGCACGGGGTAGCCGTGCCCCTGTGAAAGTGGTTCATTGCTCATGTTTAACGCCAAAATATAGGTGTTGGCTTCTTTCAGTGAAAAACGACGCTTATATCCCGTCACTGAGCGGACGGTGATGCTAACGGCCGTATCTAAAGCCCCAGCCTCTTTTAATAGCTCGCTTATTGATACACCTTCCCAATCTTGAATGGTATACCAGCCGCCCGTACAGTCCAGCGTGGCCGTTTGCTGTGTCAAAGAGCGGGCTTGTAATTCGGACAGTTTAAATGCTTTGGGAGTTGAAACGGCACCGTTAATCTCTAATTGCCACTGCTCTGGATTGACTTGTGGCGGACGGTCGGCAATCCAGCTGACGACGGGGAAACGGCCGTCTTCTAAACCGCGGGCATAG
>JBCCFD010000368.1:0-8329 GCA_039029915.1 Chloroflexota bacterium | reverse complement strand
GTTCAAGTGCTTTCAATACCGCATGTTTATTGGGCTAACTTCTTCAGCCCTGATTATGTAAATAAGTACGGTCTTTCATATTTTACAGAATCACCGGCATGGAAAACTGAGCACCTAAATGACGGAGGGGTTCTTTACGTCATATCGTCTCATTTGGGACCAGTTCGAAAAAACTCTACTTTACTAAAAGCTGTAAAGGATTATTTTGGACTGGAATCGGTGAGGTGTAAGTAAAAACTGTTTTATTGGACGACATTGTCAACTAATAAACCCCGTGAACAAGTTTCAAATTTCCCGCTTGACGATTACCTCAGAGACACAGCACACTATATTCCTACCTAAGTAAATCATCAATGAAGTTGCACATCAGACTAATAAATTAGATTCTAGTTGTTAATTATTTTACGCTGATTGCTGATTGTAAAAAACGGCCGTTTTCCCTCCCCGATTTGACAATCTTCCAAATCAAGATAAATTCTCACCAATCAGTAGATTTCTTGTAAACAAAGGCAATCAAATGGCAGTCACCATTAATGACATCGCAAAAATTGCAGGTGTGTCGCACACAACCGTCTCGCGAGCGCTTAAAGGGCACCCCGCTTTGGCAACCAAAACAATTGAGCGAATCCGCCAAATTGCAGATGAACTGGGGTACGTGCCCAATACGGTGGCGCGAGGCTTGAAAACCAATCGCTCAAGAATACTGGGCGTTGTCGTACGACGGATTGGTGACCCCTACTTTACCGAGGTTCAGCGAGGCATTGAAGATGTGCTCCACAACCATGATTATCGAATGATCATTGCTTCATCCCAAAAAAGTGCTGAGCGTGAATCAGAAATTGTGCGGGCCATGAGCGAACACCGTGTCGATGGGGTCATCATCTGCTCATCAAGGGTTGATCCTAAGCAAAAAGATAAGCTTGAAAAATTTGGTATGCCCACCGTCTTTATCAACAGCCCGCTCGATGGTGGCGAGGTTTTTACCATTCAGCACGATGATGTGCAGGGATACCAAGCACTTGTGCAGCATCTTGTTAAGCTAGGTCACACTCAAATTGGTTATTTAGGTCATGCCCTAGCTGGCAAAACCAATGCCCAACGGCTAAACGGTTTTACATCAGCCATGTCCAAGGCCAAGCTTTCCATCAACCCAGCATACATGCTTCAAAGCGAAAAAGGGGCACCTGAAGATGGCGAAAAAGCAATACGGCCGTTGCTCACCATGGATTCACCCCCAACTGCCCTTGTTTGTTACAACGACATGCTGGCCTTAGGCGCTACGCATGGCCTGCGCGCTGGCGGATGGCAACTCCCAGCAGATTGTTCAATAACCGGCTTTGACAATATCGAAATAAGCTCATTTCTTAACCCACCTCTGACCACTTGGCATCAGCCGCGGTACGAAATGGGCCAGCAGGCCGCAACGCTGATGCTCGACTATTTACGCTGTCGGGAAGCGGGACTTATCTTTAAGCCCCAAAATAAAATGATGAGAGGGGAGCTCATTATTCGCCAATCTACTCAGCCCAATCGATAGATACCATTTGTGAACATCCCGTGAAAACTAAAATTGTAAATTAAATTGCAAGTAGACTAAGTATGCTTAAGTTATTGGTGGTAGCTAGATCACTATCCATGAATTTGTGGCAGGGAGATTCATGGCAAGGACGAATCAAATGAACATCACTGACTTACAACAACAGCTTGAAACGGCCGAAAATTTCAGATTGAGCCATCAGTTTGAACAAGCCACTCTGCTTTACGATGAAATCCTAGAAGATTCTGAAGAGACAAAAACACATGACTCTGTGCGTGAAATGCGGCTAATGGTGCTCGCCGGATACGGCCGTATTCTGCACGTCAAGGGGCAACAGCCTGAAGCGCTGCGTAAATTCAAGCAGCGCGTTGAAGAAGCCCACAGCAAAATTGAGCAGGTTGATGCCCTCGTAAGTGTAGGGGATCAGCAAATCATTATGGCTAAGTACGAAGACGCCTTTGCGGTTCATTCCCAGGCGCTTTCAGTCTCTAAAAAACTAAACTACTCCGCCGGACGAGCCTTTGCCCTGCGCGGCTTAGGCCAAACCTTCTCCTTCATTGGCCGGGCTGAAGAAGCTATCTCCAATTTAAAAAAGGCGCTATCCATCTTTCAGCAGCTAGAAAATAACGAAGAAATTGTGCGCACGTGGAATTTGCTGGGCATCACCCACGCTCAGCAGGGTGAAATTGACAAAGCGATCGATGCATTTTCAGTGGGCTTAAAAAATGCCCGCCGGGTAGGCGATATGGCGATCGCTAGCTTTTTATCAAACCTTGGCGAAATGTATCAGGACCTCTATGCCTTTGAAGAAGCAATCGTTTATCATCGCGAGGGGTTGGAGATTGCCGAAAAAGCAGAACTGCGTTCCATGGAGCTTGATCTCTGTCGTAATTTAGGCGTCGATCTATGTTACTTAGGTCAACAGGAAGAAGGATACACCTATCTCAAGCGAGCCCTGTCGCTCAGTCGCGTAACGGGAATGTTTGATTTACAGCTGCAAACGCTCTATTCGATTGGTCACTACGAGATGCAATATGGAAAGGTTGAGCAGGCAGTAAAATACGGCCGTCAACTGCTCATCTTAGCAGAAGAAATCAAGGCCCGAGGGCATCTCGCCCGAGCCCGCTATCTGCTTGGTTGCTGTGCCAAACAGCAGGGTAAAACACAGGAAGCGCAGCAGCTATGGCAACAAGCGCTCTTCATGGCGCATGAAACTCAACAGTATCGCCTATTGTGGCAAATTCACGCCGCCCTGGCCGAAATCAGCGATTCAGCAGAGCTAGCCCGCACCCACAATCGCATCGCCGCTGAGGTCATCGAACAGATTCTTTACCCTATCGAAAGTCAAGCCTTGCGCTCAGCCTTTATGAACGCCTCCTCAATTAAAGTGGTCTTAGACGCCATCAGTTAGAGAAATGGAAGCAATCAGCACCGTCATTTCAGCTTAAAAATTTGTTACGGTTTACTTAATCCCCTATCCTTATGCAGATTGGAGAGTCAAAAATGGATCAGATCAATCTGCAAGGAGTAAAACGTGTCCTCGCCATTGCCAGTGGCAAGGGAGGCGTTGGTAAAACAACCGTCACCGTCAATTTAGCCTTGGCCTTTCAGCAACAAGGCTACAAAGTGGGCATCTTTGATGCGGATATTTACGGCCCCAATGTGCCCATTATTTTAGGAATACACCGTCGTGAGAAAGGGGATGGATACGCTTCAATTGCCCGTCGTAAAGAAAGTTTGCCTTATATCAAACCAATTCGCCGCTTCGGCCTAACGCTTATGTCAACTGGATTACTGGTGGCAGAAGACCAAATTATCAATCCCGCTCGAAGCAGTAATGTAGCCGGGCAATTTTCAGTTCAAACGCTTAAAGATGTGATCTGGGAGGAGCTAGATATTTTACTGTTGGATTTGCCCCCCTCAGCCGGACAGCCGCAGGCAGATTTGCTCAAGTTTGCGCCAATAAATGGCGCTGTTATTGTGACAACACCGCAAGATTTAAGCCTGCTCGATGCGTCGAGATCGCTGCAATTATTCCAAGAGAACGAGATTCCTATTTTTGGGCTGGTGGAGAATATGAGCTACTTTATCTGTCCTAACTGCGACGAGAAACATGAAATTTTTCAACGGCCTAAAAAATGGCGTCCCCCCGCCTTGGAATCATCTGAAATATTAGGGCATCTGCCGATGATGACCTCTTTATCAACTGTCATTACGCCCAATAATCCGCTGGTGTCTGGCAATCTTGATTCAATTCACGCCAAAGCGTTTTTAGAAATAACGGCCGTGTTAGAGGAACAGCTAAAGGTTTAGATAACGAACCTGATGTGCAGGCTTTCTTGAAATTCCCATTGGGAGGGCCATAGCATGCTATGGCCTTACAACAATCATCACACCTGCTAATCGAAACTTGCAGACGGGGTTAACTAGAAATTCAACTTACCTCTGCCCACCAATTTTGCAGCTTCCGCATCCCTTTCCCATTAAGCTTGTGTCCCGTTGCATACTCACGATACTCAAGCCAAGCACCTGCGGCTCGCAATCGCTCACCACTTTGTTGAGAGATGTCTAGAGGAATCGTGTCGTCTTTCTCACCAACGGCCATAAATATGGGCAGATTTTTGAGAGGCGCAGTGGCAATCAAAGCATCGTCAGCCTCAGGGAAAAAGCCCACCAGCCCAGCAATCCCCTTTACGATCCCAGGATGTCGAACGGCGGTGGCAAAAGCGGTGGCTGCCCCTTGGCTAAATCCCATGAAGAACAAGTTGGATGTGTCTATTGGATAAACTTGGGGAGCGGTTTTTATGAAGTGAGAAACGGCCGTTACCGCCTCGTCCATTTCATGCATCATTGGGAAACGCCCCAAAGGCTTATTCCAGCTGTAGCCATCTTCTTCCGCAAAAATAGCTCTGACAGAAATAATCTGCCACTCTTTCGGAATGGTACGGGCAAATATCCACATCACGTCTTCATTGCCTAAACGGCCGTGTATCAAAACAACCGTTGGAAATGGCCCATCTCCCTCTGGCGTAAGCACACGATGCACAAGACCCACTTTTTCAAGAAGAGGGCCACTATCAATTAAGGTCGGTTTAATCTCCATAAGGCTCCAATTTTATCATTTTTTGCACGTTTTAAAGGCAAATCAGTTAAATACAAGCGCATGTAACAATAAAACATAGATAATTTAATGGCAAAAGAAATGGATTTAGACAAAAAAAGGAGGTGGCGAAATAACGGGCGTTATTTCAACCACCTCTGGGGGGGGAGCCATCAAAAGTATAACACCCTTTAGTACCTGAGTCAATGGGTCCGGGTTCACAGTGCCAAAGTTTTTGGGGAAAAACACAGCTCTAAAAAAATATTTTTGCAAAATTTTTCTAACTGTGTTATCCATTTATCAATCATAATAACGACCGAGGGGGTCTTATGGATATTTATATTGGAGATATTCTAAAACGAATTCGTTCAGAATATCATCTCAGCCAGAAAGAAGTTGCCAAGCGATTGGGGTATGCCCCATCAACCATTTCACGCTTTGAGTCAAATCAAAATCCAGTTCGGTATCCTTTTATTGAGGAGTTTATTGAAAAACTCAATTTAACCGAAGCTGATGCGTTTCATCTAAAAAGCAGTTTCTTGAACAAACATAATATTAAAAAAGATTGGGGGACCTGCCGCAATGTGTTGCATTTTTACGGCCGCGAAGCTGAGCTTACTAAACTTTCAAATTGGGTAAGTGACCCGCAAATCAATTTAATCGCCATTTTAGGAATGGGGGGGATTGGTAAAACCAGTCTTGCTGCCCAGTTTGCAAAAAGCAACGAAGGCCCATTTGCTCAAATTATTTGCCGTGATTTAACGAATCCTTACGATGCACTTGATTTTGTTAATGATTTAACAAGTTCCCTCTCAGATGAGCCTGTTGATAATCCCAATAATCTTGGTCAAGCCATGCTGGAACTTATTTCCATCTTAAGAGAAAAAATGTGTTTCATATTACTTGATAATTTTGAATCCGTTATGGATATCCATGAGGCTGGGCGTTTTTCTCCTGAATTTCAGGAGTATCACACCATGCTTCGGGCTCTCGCAATTGGCGAACATCAAAGTACAGTTGTGTTGACAAGCCGACATTTGCCTGAATTTCTTTCCCCACATAAAGGGGGCATGGTGCAGTTGCTAACGCTTGATGGATTAGATGAAGAGGCTTGCCAAACACTCCTAGATGAAAAGGGACTCGAAGTTTCCAAAGATCTCTCGACTCTAATTGAGCGATTCTCTGGCAATCCACTTGCTTTAGAGTTCATAGGTGACTTAATTCGGGATAGCTATCAAGGAGATGTAGGCACATATTTAAAAGAATGGCCAGGCATCCAAGAACTCCTTTTTGATATTTTGCCAAAGCATTTAAAAGGGTATTCTCCAGATGAAATTGAGATTTTGTTATGGTTAGCCATCAAACGGCAACCCTTGTCGTCCAACATGCTCAATCAACTCATCGAACCTAAGTTGGGTGTGGGGAATATTGGTATCCTTATTCGTAAATTAACCAACCGCTCCCTTATTCAATCTGAACCACACGGCTTTGCATTACATAATATGATTATGGATTATATGCTTACCCACCTTCAGAAGATGATATTCAAAGAACTTGAAGAAGGAGCCTACGAGTGTCTCAATCAATTCAACCTACTAGATACCAAAGCACCAGAATATATACAACGCGCTCAAAAACGCGATATGCTAGAGCCTATTAGCCAACATCTTCAGCGGCAGTTTGGATCTCAGCAAAAGGCCCAAAAAGCTTTACTATCTCTCCTTAGCCGTTCCCAAAAAGGTGATGTGAAATTGACACCCCGATATTTCGCAGGCAACATTGTGAATTTATTGATTGAGATGGATACTAACTTAGCTGAGCTTGATCTGTCTGACCTTCAACTTCGACATGTCGATTTCAGAGGGGTAGACTTACAAGAAGTTAATTTAAGCAATGCTATCCTTCAAGATTGTTTATTCCAGGAGATGTTTGGTCATGTTCTAGAGGTATCATTTAGTCCAAACGGTCGTTTCTACGCAATTGCCACAGCAAACGGCCAAATCCATATCTGGGATGCCAGGACAGACCAAAAAGTACAGATACTTGACGTAGATAGTAATTGGGTGCGCTCTTTTGATTGGCATTCTAAGAAGCCTTGGTTAGTCACAGCCAGTAGCGGACAGTCAACGCCGAAGATTAAAGTTTGGGACATTCAAACTGGCCAAGAACATCTTTCAGTTGAAGGTCACAATAGCCGTATTCGAAGTATCAAGTATGCAAAACAGGGTCAATACATCATAAGTGGTAGTGAAGATCATACGGTAAAAATATGGGATAAAGCAGGCCAACTATTGAAAACGCTTCCCCATAAAAATGTATCTATCTGGACAGTTGCTACACATCCGACCGAAACGTTGATAGCCTCAGCTGGTGCTGACAACTCTATATGGCTCTGGGATTATGAAATAGGCAAAGTCGTCAAGCAACTAGAAGGGCACACAGGATGGATTTCGGACGTTACCTTCAATAAAGATGGCTCTAAGCTGGCATCAGCAAGCCAAGATGGCACAGTCAGAATTTGGGATGTCGAACATGGCGATAGCTTGCAGCCCTTACAAGGACACGTGGGTTGGGTTCGTTCAATCACCTTTATCGATATAAAGAATCAACTTGCCACCACTGGAGCGGATGGTACTTTACGGCTTTGGGATGTCCGCTATCAAAAGCCACTGCAAACAGTTCGTGCTCATGATGCGTTGGTCGAATCTGTAGCGGCTTCCCCCGACGGGAAACGGCTAATAACGGGAAGTCAGAATAATGAAGTACGTATTTGGGAAGGAACACAATGCATCCAAAGATTAATTGGACATAAAAACCCAATGTGGAGTGCTCAGTTTAGTTCAGATGGTCGAACATTGGTTTCAGGCAGTAGTGATGGCAAGATTCGAGAATGGCTCTTAAATGGAGAGGATGAGCCAACTATTTTTGAAGGGCATTCGGATTGGGTAAAATCAGTTGTTTATCATCCAACGCTGCCACTCCTTGCCAGTGGCAGCAGTGACTGCAAGGTGATTTTATGGAATCGTAAAACGGGGCAACCTGAAACGATTCTTGAAGGACACACTTCTTGGATAAGCGCAGTGGATATTAGTCCAAACGGCCGTTTCTTAGCCAGCTGTAGTGGTGATGGTACCGTTCAAATTAGAAACGGTCGGTCAGGTGATATTGAGCATGTTCTATCTGATGCAAACGGTCGTTTATTCATGGTCAAATTCTCCCCAACCAGCCAATTTATTGTCAGTAGTAATGACAAAGATACAATTATTGTTTGGGAAACACGAACAGGCAACCAGTTGGCAGTGTTAGAAAAACATACCGAAAATATTTATGCACTCGCATTCTCTGAGGATGAGCATTTTTTATATACTGGTGGCGATGATGGCCAGTTAGTAATTTGGGATACAGACAAGTGGCGGCATCATGAGACTGTGATATTTACAAATTCATCTTCAATCTTGTTTATCGCTGTTCAACCATTTGGACGCCTATTGGCATTGGGTATGCTTGATGGATCTACCAGATTATTTGATACAAAAACCAAGCAGATTGTCGAAATTTTTTCAGTTGGCACGCAGCCAATTTGGTGCGTAGCATTCAGCCCCGACGGACAAATGCTTGCCAGCTGTGGGGATAGTGAGAAAATACAGTTATGGGATATTCATTCACGCGCTTTGATAAAACAACTTCATGTG
>JBCCFD010000367.1:0-8362 GCA_039029915.1 Chloroflexota bacterium | reverse complement strand
TTGGTGAGCAAAGCAATTTTGAGTTTTTTAGGTGCAACCGACACTTCTTCAAGATACGACCGTTTGATAGGCGGCGCAAAATAAGGGTCGCCAATATCTGGGCCAGCCACTGCATCTAAAAAGGCGGCGCTGTCTCTAACCGAACGGCTCACCACGTTTCCAATAGATAATCCATTCATTGAATCACCACGGGCAGGCCCTTGTGGTGTTCGGCCTCGGGTTGGTTTTAAGCCAAACAGGCCACAACAGGAAGCAGGAATGCGAATAGACCCACCGCCATCAGTGGCGTGGGCAACAGGACCATACCCAGTCGCCACGGCCGCACCTGCCCCACCGCTCGATCCACCAGGGGAATGCGCCAGAGCCCAGGGATTATGACATTTTCCTAACAGCTCAGATTCGGTCGTAGGGAGTAAGCCAAACTCAGGTGTATTAGTTTTGCCCGCAAGATTAAACCCGGCCTGACGCACGCGATTGATAAATTCGCTATCTTGCTTAGGTACAAATTCAGCTAAGGCACGACTGCCCCCCGTTAGGCGCACACCGGCCACCATTTCCCCTAAATCTTTGACGAAAAACGGGACCCCTTTGAAGGGGCCGTCCGCTAGGCCTTCTGAAACGGCCGTTCTGGCCTCGTCAAACATTTGGGTCACAATTGCATTCACTTGGGGGTCGAGCGCTTCAATGAGGGATACGGCCGTTTCTAACAGTTCGCCGGGGGTAACCTCCCCCTTTTCAACCAGTTCAGCCAATCCTAAACCATCATAATTCACATATTCTGCAGGTGTTAACATTTACTCTCCTTTAGCAAAAAAATACCCGCCTCATTTTACCATGAGACGGGTATTATGATGCGCATCCATTGAGTCAGCACACTTGCAATTGATTCATTTTCTATTTTTTCAACAAATCGCGAATTTCTGTAAGCAGTTTTTCCTCAGCAGATGGCTCTGGAGGCGCTGCAGGGGCAGCTTCTTCCTCTTTTTGCATTTTGTTGATTTGACGAACCAGCATAAAGATGACGAATGCGATGACGATAAAGTTGATAATGGCATTGATAAACAGTCCAAAATTAATGGTTGCTGCTCCGGCCTCTTGGGCTGCGGCCAATGTTGCATAATCGTTACCATCAAGGGCAAAAAACAAATTGGCAAAATCTAGCCCACCAGTGAAGATGCTTAAGATTGGCATGATGATGTCATTCACAAATGAGGTAACGATGGCACCAAAAGCACCACCAATGATCACGGCCACGGCCAGATCCATAACATTGCCTTTGGCAATAAATTCTCTAAACTCTTTTAACATGAAGTTTTCTCCTTTTTATTTATGTAAACTTCCTTTCCCATTTAGAATTTTACACTTTTCATTTATTTGACCCAAATTTTAGTAAACGGTCACAAAATGTTGCTTTGCAAAACAGCAATGTCGTGGATATGATCAATGTAAGATGAAAAAAGCTTTTTTACAGGATCCTATTGCTGTCGCCGCCCCGATGGAAACGGAGTTTGACAAACGGCCGTTTCAAAAAATTATCCTATCCCCTGAGATATTTGCCCTACATCAAAACCAGAAATTTGCGCTCTGGCTCATCTTGACCCCTACCCTATTGATTCTGTTCATTAGCCTTATTCGTTTAAACTGGACTTGGATTATTATCAGCGGCATTATTGCCCTGCTATTTGGTTTGGTTGTGGCGGTGACTTATATGCGATCGGGCATGGTTTGGAAGGTGACCTACCACACCCATTCGATTGAGGTAGAAGACGGCCGTTATGGCAACAAAGAGTTTTGGATTGAACCCCTCACCAATTTCAAGGGAATCACGCAGCAGTTTGGGGTCTTACAAAAGGGGAACGAGCGCAATCCAGACATCAAAGTGTATGGTGTCTTCCTCGAGCATGAGGACCCTTTTAAAAGTATCTTACTCCATGCCGATTATGACCCCATACCGGATGACGTACTCACTTATTACAAAACACAGCTATTTGATTTTGAGGCAGTTGAGGTTAGTTAGGATGCACAGTACGGCCGTTACCCTTGAAATTTGAAATTAGTGCCTGTTGGCAAAATAAGCTGACCAATTTTGAAAGTTTCTAAAATATCGGGGTAAGACGCAGAGGCCCCATCTGGCATGACACACAAACGGAGCGGGAACGCCTAACTTTTAGGTAAGAATGAATTTGTGCTATGTTCAATTTGCTAACAGGCTTTAGATAATAGCGAGTGGAATGCTGTCAACAGCCATCGTAATTGGCACTTGTTTTGGCTTATCTATTGCTTCACCCGACATACTCCAAGGCCCCGTATGGTTGATCCGCACGTTCACAATTTGCCCTTTCAAATTGCGCGGATCGGTCAAGAACACCAATTTACCTTGTGGTGTGCGCCCCCGCCATCGATCCTTATGCATATCTTCCACCAAAATCTCTACAACTTCATCCATGTAGCCAGCATTTTTGACTTCCGAGGTGCGACGATGCAAATCTTCAATTAGGTGGAAACGACGCCTTTTCTCAGCGTCGGGTACATCATCTTCCATTTTATGGGCACTGACGGTGCCGGGACGCGGACTGTAGCGAGCTAAATGGATTTTATCTAATTTGAGCTCATCCAAAAGATCGTATGTATCTTGGAACTGCGCTTCCGTTTCGCCAGGGAAGCCTACAATAATGTCGCAATTGATAGAAGCTTCAGGCACAATACGGCGAATGCGCTTAACTAAGTCACGATACTCTTCCCGAGTATAGCCCCGCTTCATATTAGCCAACACCTCGTTATTGCCCGCCTGAATAGGTACTTCAATCTGAGGCATGACTTTAGGCAAATCGTGCACCGCTTGCAAAATTTTATCAGTCATGTAGCTTGGATGGCTTGTTAAGAAGCGAATCCGATCGAGTCCATCAATATCATTGATCACATAAAGTAAATCCGCCAAATCAGGCCCATCCGGCACATCATACCCATACCGATCAACAATCTGACCCAAAAGCATGACTTCCTTCACCCCTTGGCGCGCCAGTGATCGAACCTCTGCCGCAATAGACCCAACGGGCCGACTCAACTCTTTACCCCGCTTTTTAGGGATAATGCAGAAGGTACAGGCATGGGAACAGCCATAAACAATTGAAACAGGGGCTTGAACCACCTTTCCCACTTCATGGGCAGGCAAAATAACTTCCCCGTCCATCAGCGCATGGCGGTGAGCTGACTCTTGTAGCTCAATCTCAAACCCATCTTGCTGGGTTAAGTGAGATACCAACGGCAACCCATCTGTTGAGGGAGGCATAAAAACGTCTACAAAGGGGAAGGTTTTCTTTAAATGTTTATTTCCACGAACTCCAACCACACACCCCATTACGGCAATTGTTTTATCAGGATTATTCTTTTTTGACGCTTTGAGGTTTTGCAGCTTACCATATGCTTTATCTTCCGACTGCTGTCGCACGGTACACGTTTGCAGCACAACCACGTCAGCCTCGTCAATTTGAGGTGTGGCTCGATAGCCCAATTGCTCAAGCTCAGTTGCAACTCGGCGGGCGTCGGCATAATTCATTTGGCATCCGGTGATCCAGAAATGATATTTTTTCATGAGTCTTATTGTGGGTTGCAGATGGCGAGTGACAAGTTAACTTTGTACCAGTGGCTCGCTACATGCAACGGCTCTACTTTGTTCCAATAATTATCGCTTCAGTCAAGTAAAATTTGATTCTATCCCCACTGATATTTGGCGTCAAGAACTGATTGACCTGTTCCGGCGCTTGAACGAGCATCGCCTTGAGGCGAATCTTACCATCTGGGGTTACATTCATGCGATCTGCCCACCAGTCAAAATTCATCTCTTTTTGAGCGGTTTCAGTTGTTTCAACCTGAAAGCCGGCTTTTTTAAATCCATCAACCCACTCGTTTAAGCTCCAGCAGCGACCGTGGCTAGGGTCTCTGAGCTTTTCAAAGGCGTTCACATATTTTCCTGCTTCACGAATAAGCTTTCCTTTTTTACCGTGAAGATGTGAGCCAGGAACAACGTTATCGACAACGGCCAATGTTCCGCCGGGCTTGAGTACGCGGTACGATTCAGTGATAAATTGAGCGATATTGGGAAAATGGTGCGGGGCGATGCGACACGTGACGCAGTCAAACTGCTCATTTTCAAAAGGCATTGCCTCAGCATCAACGGTCTGAATTGTAAAGTTTTCGATCCCTTTTTCACGGCCTAACGATTCAGCCTTTTCCAACATTTGTGGCGTTAAATCTGTCACGAGCACGTGGGCAACATGGGGCGCGAAGATAAAAGCGGTATGGCCTGCCCCAGTGGCAATATCCACAACCTGCCAACCAGCCTGTGGCTTAACCAGTTCAACAAGACGATTCAAGCTGGCCCCTTTGGCATGGACAGGGCTATTTACATAGTTCTGAGCGTTGGCTCCAAACTGTTTTTTAACTTCTGCTTTTTCATCCATATCTCTTATTATATCCCCTTTATAAATTTCGCCTCTAAAAACCGGCCAACTAAGGACTCAGTTGATCTAACCAAGAAATAGAATCGCAGTTGCCATGGGGGTGGGAAAGCAGATACTTCTGATTCGTTGGCAGGTGGAAAAGCTGCAGAATATCAAGATCGGTAGCAATGGCCAGCCATTCGCTGTCTGCTGACCAATCCATAGCTAAGCCGATAAAGAAGCTGTTTCCCTTTAGGAAAGCCTCTTGAATTTCTCCAGTTTCCAGATTAACAATTGCCACTTCCCGACTTTGAAAATCATCTGTCGTATCAGAAGAGACCGCAATAAAACGGCCGTTTGGCGACACCGCCAGCAAATGTTGAAATCCAGTGGTAACCTGCGTGATATACGAAGCGCTTTCCGTCAGCATATCATACATAACCAAATGTCCTGTAGACCCACGACCGGAAGTCACAACAAGCAGTTGCGTGTCATCGTGAGGCATAGGCATCACATAAGACAACTGGGGATTACGGCTTTCAGAATTAGGAATGACCTGCTGAATATCATCAGCAGAGAACAGGGTGACCCTTCGTTCAAGGTTATCAACTGAAAACATATGGAAGAAAGATTCAGTTCTTTCCACATTCGTTTCGACAAAACCAAACGCGTTATCAGTCAGCCAAACCGGCGAATAGCCAAAGTCTACAATCTCACTAGTGTATGTCGCATATCCCCCATCAAACGCAGGCGGAATAATGTCCATGCCTAATCGAATATTAAACGGAGACTTATCACCTGAATGCCACACGCGACCGTCGCCAAGCTGGGTAAAAAAGTCGAAGTTATCAAAAGGTAAAAAGAGGACGTTCTGTTCATTTGGAGACCAGATGGGGAAACCATTTGACCCAAATACATCACAGCCATCAGCGGTACAGTTCATTAAATCAAACACAAGCGTGTCTGGTGTTGCACTTTGAGCCCGTTCATCATTAACGAAAATATAGGCTGAAAGAAAACGGCCGTTTTGGCTTATTTGACCGAGCGAAATAGCATACTCTTCTTCGAGTGATTTGATGATTTGCTGACGATCGCCATCCCAAATTTCAATGATACTTCGAGGCGGCTCAAACTCATTAAATATGAGCGTTTGCGACACCGCTCGAGAATTATCGGGGAATGGATGCAGCATCGCAAAATCGTCAACCGTCTTAATCGTTTGCCAAGACTGGGCGGCAAACTGGTATTGATGGATTTGGGTCGAGTCGACCGTTAAATTACGCGGAGCGCACACAATCGTCAGCGTTTCTTCAGATATGGAAGGAGGAAGGTCGGTTTGGGCATTCTCGTGAAGAAAAGCGTATTGTCGCCAGAGCGTATCTAGCTCACTTAATGAGGATTGATTTCTCAGTTCGTTAACCGATTCACCGTAGACTAGAAAATTGAGCCAGCGGCCAACGGTAAACTCAGCCGCCAGTAATGATTCGATTAAATCAACGGCCGTTAAATCTGGATTCAATTGGGTTACAAAGTCAACCATCAACTCTAAATCAGCCTGCTCATCAGCAGCCAATGAGGAGGCCGCCTCACTCCCCCAATACTCCTGAAAATTCAACAACGACGGTGTGTTATCTTCGTCTTGGAAACGCGCAGTATGCATTTCATTGGTTACAGGCCATGAGCCAAATTCAAGCTCAGACAATTGATAGGTGATCAAGGTATCAAATAAGACAATCTGTTGACAGCACTCATACCCAAGCAAATCAGCTAGATAAATACGGGCAATCATCTCTTTGTACGTTTCTGACAAAAACCGAGAGCTATCAGCATCGGTAGGGAAGCCAATGAGAGAAGGACCTGGCAAATTAATTTGCTGACCTGAATTGTAACGAGACTCAAGACGATCGTACTCTAACTTTCGCTCGGGCCTATTATCAAATCGGATAATTTTTCCCCAATTATCACAATTGCCTTCATCAAGGCTTTGACACAGTGCTGGCAAAAATTGCTCAATTTCTGGCGCAAAACCTTCGACCCACTCCGCATCTTGCTCGTTGTAAATCAACGCTAATCCTTCAAGCTCTAAGGTTTGCCATTCACCCCAAAAGTCAGTTTCTGGTGGAGCAAAAAGCCAGCGCGTCTCGCCGGGGCGAAAAACGGCCGTTTGTTTTAATCGAATCGTTTGACCTGCCTCATCTAGATAAGCCAGTGAAAAATCCACTTCTGCCGAATCTAAGGCTGGCGTGAGCTCAATATCGATTAGTTCATATGAATCAGGTTGATAGGTTAATCCAAAAGGGGCGTAATCTAAAAACAGGTTTTCCCGCACGAGGTCATCATAAGTACGCACCCAAACCATATCGCGCCCGGATAGAAGTAGTTCAAATAGATCGCGATCTTCGTTTTCAACGGCATCGATCAGCAGTGTGTGCGACGAAACAATATCATCTTCCACGGCCGAAACGGCCGTGTCGGTTTGTTCTTGAATTTGTAGGTAAACGTAGTAGCCACCCCCAATTAGGATAAGTGGTAAAAACACCACCCACCATTTAAACCGCTGCCCGGACGGCTCCTCTTGAGGTGTCTGCACCTCATCTTCCCAAACGATTTCATCTTCTTCCGTTTGCCAATCAAACATAATATCTCCGTGGCGCATTGAGGAAGCGGAAAGTGTTTGTCTAATTCTCTTCCAAATTTAGACTTTCCGTTTACCTAAAAAATCGTTCAAATTATAAGAGGAAACGGTTGATCTCAATCGGTTATTCAAGACATTCTTAGAAATCAATTGGATTTATCCAAACGCCTGTTGAGCAGGCGGCTTCGGGAAAGGTCAGAAGTTTGTAATAGTCGTGATTAACGGCCGTTAAGCGCAGGCTTGGCCCCTGTCCCGTTAAAATCCATTCAGAATCGTCTGACCACACTAATCCAAACCCATCCAGCGGCACATTCGGAATCGTTTGTTGAATCGTGTTAGCCTCAAAATCAAAGAGATGCAGCTGCGTTTGATTGAACTCATTTTGACCAAAAATGGTGCCAAAACGGCCGTTTGGGGAAAAATCAAACACTTTCAAACTTTGGGCAGCTGATCTTTGGAAAATATCTAAAATCATGCCGCTCTCGCTGGCCAAATCATACTCAATTAAAAACGACGGCGTGCTGTCATCTGTTGTTGAGAGGATGACCGTGAGCAACAGCGAATCTGGTTTTAACGGGTGCGGCTGTACCCAATTCAAGCGCGAACCCGTTATGGGCAAGGTGGTAGGCAGGGCCGTTACAATCTCATCGATTGACAAAACAGGTTCAGGATCGGCACCATTTATATTGGCTTTAAAAATCGTTTGGTTTGTTCCTGTATTATCTTCCGCTAAATAGCCAATCTCGGTTGATGAAAACCAAAAAGAGGACCAGCCTTCCCACAGTTGCCACTCAGTTGGCTCTTCTGGTAAAAATCCCAACGAATCACCTAAAATCAGCGGATGGGCCTCTTCGAATAAACTGAGTCTACTCGTTAAAAGCTGGCTTGCGACTAAAGCGTTTTGTTGATCTGGTGACCATTTTGGAAAGCCATCCGTGGTTTCAAAATTACAGAGCCCTTCCCCCAGACAAGTTTCATAATCCATCAGGCCGGTAATATTTCCACTACCGCCTAATACAACCTAGCTGCCACTGGGATCAAACCCAAGGGGCATGGCGTCTGGCGTATCTGGGTTTTTATCCCAGCTTAGTCGCGTTTGCTCACCATTGACCACAAAGGCCAATCGTGCCTGGGTTGGATTATCTGTGCGCAGACCCATGACAACCCCTTCGCCGTTAGGTAAAGCCATCATTTGCGGCTCAACAGCCCCCAAAGCCCCTTCAAAGGTGAGCGTTTCAGTCTGAAGGTTGTAGCGATACAATTCGTACCCAATCTGAGGATTGGTACA
>JBCCFD010000366.1:0-8368 GCA_039029915.1 Chloroflexota bacterium | reverse complement strand
GTGAACCCGTATCGTGTGGGAGATAGGGGTCTGGTCAATCAGCTTCCCCTCACCGTCAATGGCTTTGATGATTTGCTGGCGCGCTTCGCCTGTTGATAAATTAGCGAACTGCAGACCATTTTCAGTTAAACGGCCGTCCTTCCCAATCATCTCAATGAGTGGCAAGCTATGCGTTTGCCACCACTGAATATCCATCTGATCCCCAAAGGTGCAGCACATAACGGCACCAGACCCTTTTTCAGGGTCGGCGTGTGGGTCGGCCAAAATGGGCACCGCTTTGCCAAACAGCGGAGTCGTGGCGGTTTTCTTGATTAGATGCTGGAAACGGCCGTCTTCAGGATGAACAAAGATGGCCACACAGGCAGGTAATAGCTCGGGGCGCGTCGTGGCAATGGGCAATGTTTGACCATCCGGCAGAGAAAAGGCGAGGGTGTAAAAGTTGGCCTCTTTATCCATATCATCTAGCTCTGCTTGGGCGATGGCCGTTTGGCATTCAGGGCACCAAATGGTGGGCGCTTGTTTTTGGTAGGCCAGCCCTTGGTTAAAAAGCTCAACAAAAGAGCGTTGGGAAATGCGCCGCGATTTTTCGTCAATGGTGCGATAGCTGTAGCGCCAATCAACTGACAGCCCAATGCGCTGCCACAGCGCTTTATAATCCTGCTCGGCTTCTTCGCTAATGGCTAAGCAGCGTTCGATAAACGCTTGCCGTCCAATATCATGAACTGTGGTGCCATCGCGCTTTTCGATTAATTTTTCAGTGGGCAGGCCATTGTCATCGAAGCCCATGGGATAAAAGATGGAACGGCCGTTCATGCGCCAAAACCGAGCCATAAAATCAGTCTGGGTATATGAATAAATATGCCCTAAATGCAAGTGACCGGAAACGGTCGGGGGTGGGGTATCAATACTAAAAATGGGCTGGCTAGACGCTTGGTCAAAATGATAAGTTCCGTCATCAAGCCACTGATCGCGCAGTTGAGGCTCAGTTGTCCTCGGATTGTACCGCTTAGGTAAAGACATTGGAATCACTCCTTGAATTTACGATTGACAATTTTGGATTTATGATCGGCGGATGTGGATAAATCGTAAATCGTAAATTGGCAATCCAAAATATAAAAGCCCATTTCATCCATGAGGACGAAATGGGCTTGATTCCGCGGTACCACCTCAAGTTCTTAACGAATTTCCATTCGCCAAGCTCTTTTTTCCTGACAAACATCAGGTCAACGCAATAACGGGCGCACCCGTGCCGGTCTACTTTAAAGTGAAGGTTAATCAGCTAAATTTTTTCGGCAATCATAGCAGGTGACTTTCGCTGTTAGAGCGGTTTGCGAGAGCTTTCAGTCTTGGCTCTATCTTTCCTGTCAACATCTAACGAGCTACTCTTCCTACTGATTTGTTTATAAGATTTGGGGCGATTATAAATTGAAAAGTTTACCGCTGTCAAGATTAAGTGTTCCGAAGGGTGCGATAAAAAGTTGTGCAACGAGAGAAAAGATGTTCATACGTAAGGGTGGGATGGCACGGCCACTATTTTGATAAGACAAACAGATGCGAAACCGTGCCATTTCACCCATGCGCAGGTCACTCGAGGGGCGAGACGATTGGGCCAAGAATGCTTGACCGCCTCGCATCACTTGCCAATTGTCCCGCCCTTACGTTTATTTCGACGTAACACAGAAACTAATCGCACCCTGTTCCGAAGTTTTATGTTTGAAAACCTTGTTAGATAAAAGCTTCGGAACCTTGAGGAAACAAAGTTTAAAGCTGGCGTTTTATTCAAAACAGGCACTTCGTTTCACCTCTGCTGGGCAGTGGGGTTACCAAAACAATTCACTTATTGTTTACTATTTCCTATAGCGAACTTTTGTATACTCTCATCTGAAATGTTGTGATATGCAGTGGTCTTTGCTGATTTCGAAACTGGGTGAGCCGTAAACTACATGAAATCGTGATGTATCCAAACAGGATTGTATTTTATGGCACCAAGGCAACCGATAAATTTTAAAAAGCTCCGCCAGGCTTTCCTCTCTGTATTTGATGAAAACGATTTAAAGAGTATCTCCTTTGATCTTGGTATCGATTATGAAATGCTGCCATCTGGAAACAAAGAGAGTAAAAGCATTGGGCTGATTGAGCAATGCCGAAAGGAAGGTCGTTTTGATGAGCTTCTCACGATTTGTCAGCAGCGCCGCCCTCAGCTTGATTGGCAGGGCTTGGTTCAAACGGCCGTTTCCTCTCTAGATACATCTCCCTTCATGGGGCTAAAATATTTTGATACAAAAGATGCCGATCTTTTCTTTGGTCGAGAAAAGTTAACCGACACCTTAGCTGACGAGTTAAAAAATAGCCGATTTTTGGCCGTCGTTGGGGCTTCAGGGAGTGGTAAATCTTCTTTGGTTAGGGCAGGGTTGGTGCCAAAACTGCAGCAAGCAGATCCAAATCTGCGGATTCATCTGATAACGCCAACCGATCATCCTTTGGAAGCAATAGCGACTGAACTTACCCGTAAGAGCAAATCGATTGGGGTGACTGCAAAATTTGTAGACTCTCTAGCCAACGAGCGCCGCACGCTTCATTTAGCGGCCAAGCGTCTTGTTAAAGGGGAGCAAAAGCTGTTGCTGGTTATCGATCAGTTTGAAGAGCTGTTTACCGTTTGCCGGAGTGAAGCGCAGCGAAAGGCGTTTTTAGATAACCTGATAACGGCCGTTTCTGCAAAACACAGCGGTCCAAACACCATCGTCATCTCATTACGGGCCGACTTTTACCATCACTGTGCTCAATACCCTGAACTAAGAGCGCTTCTTGAAAATCATCAGCGATTTATCGGGGCGATGACGGCTGAGGAATTGCGTCGGGCAATCGAAGAACCGGCGCATCGACATCAGCTTCAATTTGAAGAAGGGCTGGTTGATCTCCTGCTGCGTGATTTAGGCGCAATGAGCGGTGAGGCTCCTGAACCAGGGGCTTTGCCACTACTTTCCCATGCCCTTTTAGAAACGTGGCGTCGACGAGATGGCAATAAGCTGACGCTAAGCGGCTATACCGAGGCGGGAGGCGTCCATGGGGCGATTGCTAAAACGGCTGAAACCGTTTTTCAAGAACAGCTTTCTCAGCCTGAGCGGGTGATTGCCCGAAGTATTTTTCTTCGATTGACGGAGCTAGGCGAAGGTACCCAAGATACACGTCGGCGGGCGCTGATCAGCGAACTGCTGCCGGCTGATTCTGCGTCGGCTGAAACGCATAAGGTGCTCCAACTACTGTCAGATGCCCGCTTGATTACGACAGACGAAGAAACGGCTGAGGTAGCGCATGAAGCGTTGATTCGTGAATGGCCCACTCTGCGCAACTGGCTCAACCGCGATCGCACAGGTTTGCGGCTCCATCGGCATTTAACTGAAGCCGTTCAATCCTGGGAAGAGCTCGATCGTGACCAAGGTGAACTTTATCGCGGGGCCAGACTGGATCAAGCTTTGCAATGGGCCGATACGCATGACGATGAACTCAATGATTTAGAGCGAGAGTTTTTAAGTGAAAGCCAAGCTGTTGATGCGGCTCAATCTCGACGCGAAAAATTAACCCGTCAGGTCGGTTTAGGGGCGCTTTTATTTATTGTAGCTAGCTTAATTATTGCCTTGATTGTTTTTAATAATCAGGCGACTGAGAATCGCGATCTGGCGGTTAGCCTAGAAGATCAAGTCACGATTTCTGCTCAAAATGAGCTGGACGCCCGTAACAGTGAGGCAACGGCGCAAGCCGCCAACCTCCAATCTGCTCAAGACGCTTCAATTGCCCAAACTCGTGAAGCTGAGGCAAGCTTAGCTCAGAGCACGGCACAAGCGGCCAATGAACAGTCGTTGAGGGATGCTGAAGATGCTCGAAACAGTGCGGCAACGGCCGTATCTGCTGTGGCTACTTCTGAGGCGATCAATATTCAAAATCAAGGGCTTTTGGAAGAAATTGCTGAATTAAGTGAAAATAATGAAGAGGTTCAATCTGTGTTTGCCAATGCTACGGCAACGGCGCAAAATCTGGCGCTGGATGACGATGGAGACGGCCGTATCAATAGCGTTGATGAGGATGTCAAACGACCGTTTATTTCTGCAGACCATGTTAAGGCCTTTGATTTAGAGGAAGTCACCACCTTATCAATTGATGAGGTGGCTAATTTTATCCCGCAGCAGATAGCGATCTCACATTTTAATCAATCAACCCGATACGTTGTTGTCGGTGGGCAAACGAATAACGGTGAATTTGATCCCGCCACGCTCATCCTGTGGGATTTAGAAACTGGAATCCAACTCTCTTCCCCATTGCCGATAGCCAACGGTCCAGTCTATTCAATTGGTATCAAACAGGATAACAGCGCCATCTATTCGGTTGTTGGAGAAGCAGGCATCATTGCCTGGACGGTTGATACCTCTAATTTAAGCGTTGATTCTTTTGAAATTGATGCGTTTGGTTTTCAAAATTTATGCAGTGCATCTATTTCGCCAAATGGCGATCAGGTTTTGCTGGGAAGCTCTAATTGGCAATTTTATCAAATTGATGAGGATAGCTTAGTGGACATTTCTCAACCAGACTTTAGTGACCCCATTAGTGGCTGCAATACCCGTTCCCAATTTTCACCAGATGGCGATCATTTTGGTCGAATCGAGTCTGAAAGCTCGCTGCTGATAGGTTTAACAATTCAAGGCAGCTTTGCCAGACCGTTTAATAAGAATGCCGGTGGGCTGGTTGATTTCGCTTTAGCTCCGGGGCTCGGGGATATCACACTAGGTTTTGAAAATGGCGAAATCCATCATTATCAATATGAGCTTGGCGAAAGGCCAACTGCGTTGGCAGTCGCTAATTTTGAGGGCGTTTCTGAGCTCATTTACTCACCCGACGGCTCTGTGCTGGCGATGCGAGGTGATTCAGGAGTTCGTTTGGAATCTGCAGCGTTAGACGACGTTCTCTGGGATTTTGATGATGAAGCCGTGACCTCGATGATCTTTTCTCAGGATGGCCATTATTTGTTATTTAGCACTGTTGATGGAAAAATCCATGTTTATGGTATAACAGAGGCGACACAGTAGCGAGGACTTTGAGGGTATGTCTTCTTTTGACGTTTTAACGTTTGGGGAAACGATGGTTCGTTTGACTCCCCCCAATTTACAGCAAATTGAACAAACCACGACGTTTGATGTGGAGATCGGCGGCAGTGAGTCGAATACGGCCGTTGGTTTAGCACGGCTTGGTACTAAAACGGCTTGGCTATCTGGCCTGCCTCAAAACCCACTAGGGCGCATGGTAGACGGCGTCTTGCGGCGATATGGCGTGGACACATCACCCGTCATCTGGAAGGAAAACGGCCGTTTAGGTCTTTACTTTTACGAAGAAGGGCAGCGCCCACGCGGGAGTCGGGTCTTTTACGATCGAGAGCAATCCGTTTTTTCACAGCTTTCTCCCGCTGACATTTCAGGCGAACTGTTTCAATCAGCCGAACCCAAGCATTTACACTTTTCCGGTATCTCATTAGCCCTCAGCGAATCCTGTCGTCAAACCGCAGCCCATCTGCTTTACTTAGCCCAATCTGCTAATTGGACCACCAGCTTTGATCTCAACTATCGTAGCAAGCTGTGGGAAGTGGAAGAAGCACGTGAGGTGTGTGAGCCATTTTTATCTAAATCGACCGTCATCTTCATGCCTATTCGAGACGCAATATCCTTTTTTGAGCTATATGACCTCGATGGACCAGACTCGATTATTAAGCGGCTCACGGAACTGTTTCCTACCCAGATTATTGTCCTGACGCTTGGCAGCGCGGGGGCGATTGGCATGGTGCCCAATATGCCCCCCCTTAAACAAAAAGCGTTTCCCATTGACGAGGTGGGGCGCTTAGGGGCTGGGGATGCGTTTAATGCGGGTTTCCTTTATGGCTACCTACAAACGAGCGAAACTCAAGAGGACCGCGTCAAGCAGGGGCTGCTGTGGGGTACGGGCATGGCAGCGATGAAATACAGCATTTTGGGTGATTTGCCGGTGGTGGAAAAAACGGCCGTTGAGACCCTTATTAGTGCCAATGGACACCAGCCCCCAGCCTTAAATCGATAATTCCAGAAAAAGAAACAATAGAATAAAATTTGATTCCAAGCACGGAAGAGGAGTGTAGGGCATGGGTGATGCACATCATGAGTATGACGATCAGTTTGTAGCTGGCTTAGAGTGGATGTGGGGGAATGGGTTTCTATCTCCCGGTGGGCCTGAGGAAGTCGCCGCAATTCTTGAAGGCATTGATTTAGCAGGGAAGACGGTTCTGGATATTGGGAGCGGTATTGGCGGCATTGATCTCTTGTTGGTAAAGAAGCATGGTGCTAAAAAAGTCATCGGCATAGACGTTGAAGCACCTCTGATTGCCCGTTCGAATGAGATGGTTAGAAAAGCTGGACTGACAGCTGAGCAGATTGAATTTAGGTTAGTTGAACCTGGCCCCTTGCCTTTTGAAAATCAATCATTTGATTTGGTGTTTAGCAAAGATTCAATGATTCATATCCCTAATAAACAGGCTATTTATGCTGATATCTATCGCGTTCTTAAACCAAACGGCCGTTTAGCGTTTAGCGATTGGTTTGGTTCTGAAGCGCCATCAACACCAGAATTTGAGGAATGGTTACGGGTGGTGGGGCTAACTTTTAAAATGGGAACGATCGATACGGCCGTTTCTCTTCTTCACGAAATTGGCTTTATCAATGTCGAAGCGATCGACCGAAATCAATGGTACGCGCAAAATATTTTAGAAGAGCTTGCCACCCTGGATGGTGAAAATTATGATCGGCTGGTTACTCAAGAAGGTGAACCCTTTGCCAAACAGCGGTTAAAAAGCTCATCCCTCAAAAAGCAGGTGGTTGATCAAGGCTTGTTGAGGCCGGGTCATATTCGCGGAATACGGCCGTGAGTTTTAGCAAAGAGAAGAGAGAAAAGAGAAGAGAGAAAAGAGTTATAGTAGCCGTGGGATAACATGGAACTAGGTGCAGCGACCATCAATTAAAAGGTAATGTTATCTCATGCTGAAACCATCCCTAAATTGAATAACCACAAAAAGAGGAGAATCTTATGGACAGCGTTATAAATTGGATACAGCGCGACCGCTTGATTGATTTAACCAAACAGATGGTTGCGATTCCATCCGTCACCACAAACGAAAAAGCGATGGGGGATTGGGTGGAATCTCAAATGCAGGCGATTGGCTTTGCTAACATCCAGCGGTTACCCGTTGATGAGTCTGGAGACAGCTTAGTGGCGTGGACGGATGGTTCAGCAGATGCGCCTGCCATGCTTGTGAACTTCCATCTGGACACGTTTCCCGTTTGTGACGGCTGGGAAACGGACCCTTATGAGCCGATTGTCAGAGGAAACCGACTATACGGTTTGGGGTCGCATGATATGAAAGGTGGTGGGGCAGCTATTTTAGGGGCGGTCGAAGCAGTGTTAAAAAGTGGCGTCGGGTTAAACGGCCGTCTCATACTCGCCTGCACCACCGATGAAGAAAACTGGTCGCGGGGCGCTCATGCGGTTATTCAGACTGGTTTGTTGGAGAACTGCCAATACGGCATGATTGCAGAGCCGTGTCCTGAAGGAGTGATGCAGATTGGGGCGCGGGGCCGTCACGTATTTAAAGTGGCATTTTACGGCCGTACCATCCATGCCGCCTATGGGGCGGGCATCAACGCCGTGACGGATGCCTCGCGGGTTGCACTACGCTTGGCTGATCAGAATGCAATAGACTTGGGGTTTGACGAGCGATTTAACATGCCCGGAAGTATCTGCGTCATTGGGCTACAGGGTGGAGGAACTATCATCTTGGTGCCAGAATATGCTGAACTGTTTATTGATCGGCACATTTTGCCTGACCAAACCGTAGATGATGCGGCAGCCGAACTGCACGCCCTTATCCAGGCTGTGGGCATTGAGTCACGATATGAGCTCAGCTGGGACGATCGCCCAACCCCTGCGCCAACCTCCTACATTGTGCCGCCTGAATCACACTTTGTGGAGACGGTTCAAAAGCATATGGAAGCAGAGCAAAATCGCAGCATGACCCATGCCATCTGTCGCAGCGTGGCTGACACTAATCATTTTGCTGGACCGGGCGGCGTACCAATTTTGGTCATCGGCCCCAGCGGCGGCAATACGTGCGAAGCAAATGAGTATGTCAATATCGATTCGATTGAAAGAACGGCTCGGGTTTACGCAAAATCAATTGTGGATTTGATTGGGTCTTAAATGCCTGAACCCAAAGACGCAAAAATGATGGGGAAAGGGGATTGTTTGTGCTTTTCCCCTTTGCACTGAAAAATCAATCTCCTGCAACGGTTTCGACGGCGGG
>JBCCFD010000365.1:0-8376 GCA_039029915.1 Chloroflexota bacterium | reverse complement strand
CGTACGTGCAAGTGGTCGGAAAAACCACGGCACGGGGAAAAAAAATAACGGGAGTTCATGAACTTTTGACCTCTGCACTCTTGACATGCGGGAAGACGGTAAAAACGCACATCGTCACATGTGCATGTAGATCTTGTTTTCGCTGCTAACCAGATGAGCCGCCAGTTGCATACTTGAAAAAAAAACACGAATTTTTTTCTGAGAGAAGGAAAATAACGTGTGCTGAAGCAGGCCCACCTTGGAATCCAATGACAAAATTTTGTACACACGTACATTTGTGCACATTCACGAACAGCCTCTGTACACTGGTTTTGCCGATTTTTCAGCAGAAAGAAAGGATGAGTATTTTCTTTCAGAGATCGGAGGTAAAAAATGTGGATCCTCCGCTTGTTGTACCAATGTACTGAACACGTCTCTTTTATGGATTCCTGCTGTCGCAAAAGGAGCCTCTAAACTGCAGCAGAGCAACTGCGTGTGTCTACGCAGATACGGGCACTCGGATGCACGCACTCAGGGAATCTTCCACTAGCATATTTGGTGCTTTTTTGTGCCGTGTTTGGGCCGTTCCCAAAAGCGAGTGGTAGAGCCTCGGCAACTGGATGAAAAAGGGAATTTGTGACGCAAATGGCTGCTGGAGCACGAATTGACGGGTCACGACTCGGAGAGGAAAGAGACCAGAGACGAAGCTGGAACAAACAAGGGAGATAAAAAAGATCTCAGGTCAGGACGAAGCCCTGGCGAGAGGAAATGACTGTGTTGATGTGGCCACCACCCGGTACTGGAGTGATTTTGTCGGCAACCTCATGCACACTGTCAAAGTCTACATCTCCAACCGTTTTCTTTTTCTTTCCGCCTTGACCATCATCGACTTCAATTTGATTGATGCCAATATCAATGACAATCGCACCCGGCTTTACCATATCTCCCGTAATGAGTCCTGGCCTACCAACCGCCACAAAGAGCGCATCTGCACGGCGCGTAAATTGAGGCAAATGGCGCGTCCCGTGATGACAAACCGTAATTGTGGCTAACTCTTCCACCAAATAAAGGGCAATTGGCTTTCCCACAATCTCAGAGTGCCCCACAATCACCACATCTAAACCACGAAGTTCAACGCCAGTTGACCGCAAAATCTCCACCGATGCCAAAGAGGTGCAAGGGCCTAGCGCAAATTCCCCGTACACCACTTTGCCAATATTGGTTGGATTCATGCCCTCAACGTCTTTAGAAGGATGAATGGCCGTTTGTAGGTCGTTAAGGTCAAGCTGGCGAGGGACCGGACGCTGCAAAATAATGCCCGTGACCCGCGGGTCAACATTCATCGCCTGAATGGCAGCTAATAACTCTTGCTGCGTGATTTCACGATCAAATTTCCGGTTTTCAAACTCAACACCAACCCGGTCACAGATTCGTTTTTGATTACGAATATACAGGGCGGCAGCAGGATTAACGCCAACCTCTAGCGAAGCCAGATGGGGTGTCCACCCTTTTCGTTTTAGTTTGGTGACGCGTTCTGCAACTTCATCCAAAATGGGTTCGGCAATCTCTTTACCTTTCAACAGCTTATGCAACATTTTTTCCCTTCGTTTATTTCAGATTTTGTGGACGCAAATTATCTCTTGCCCCTTCATTTTACGCCACCATAAGCGTATCTCAACCAGAAGAGGGCGGTTTTCCCAACTCAAACTAACCTAGGAGATTGGTTCTTTTGGGGAGAACAGTTTGAGCCCCATTTATGGGTATAAAATGTTTAAAAATTATTGGTGCGTAATTGGCTCGACACGAACTAAAGTGGCTCGAGTAACAAGTCGCTCGCCATATTCACGGTTTAGCAAATTCCAGCCGGAGCAAGTGGCTAACTGTATGCTATTGGGGTCGTCGTGGTAAAGAACATGAACATCTTCAGGCCTCACACGCAAAATTCGTGATACCTCATAAACGTAATCAAATCCATTCCATCGATAGATAATTTCTTCACCGTGTTCTAGCAAAATGAGGTCTGCAAAGGGGCCGGTACCGGGCCACGGCACGGTTACGTGGCCTATAAACGTCATGGCGACATTATCACCAGGATGCTCACCGGTAGTTTGCAGATGTCCTACTTGTGTTTCAAGCTGGGAAATATCCCAATTGCCATTCACTACAGGCACGTTTGTAATAATATGATTGACGCCAATAGATGGAATGATTAGCTGGCCGTGTTGGGGTAGGTTTTCTTCTTGGTGGAATGCTGTAAAGATATTTGGAGATTGACCTGCAATAGGACGCTGTGAGGCGGTCTCGCTAGCAACTGACGTCACGGCCGTTTCAAGATTGCTATCTACTGTTGGCCAAACAGCCGTTTCCACAGTCAGAGCGGATTCATTCGCTAAAACAGCCTCAGCCCCATCGAAATTTGATGTTGACTGTCCCCCTTGCGGAATAACCAGATCAGTTTGTTCAGTTAAGCCTATTGGGTTATCAGGGGGAAGCTGGGCGATTTCGGAACTCCGTGACGCTATCTCACCTCTATCTTCTGGTTTAATCCCTGCAATCGATTGCTGCTTTGGTGTTTCCGGCACGGATGCGGCCGAAGCCAAATCAACAAGATAAGTGGGGGCAATGGTGTATAAAAATAAGCCTAAGAGACACAGATAAACGGCCGTTGCACCAATCATCAACCAAACTCTTCCACTACGAGGTCTTTCCATACTGATAATCATACCGTATATCTTATAAAGAAGTAAAAATTTTCATATAAGAGAAAGGTTTGAGATATTTTTTGCAATCGAAAATTTTTCTGTAAGGTTAAAGAGAAATAATTAGAAACTGACTCAAAAAGATGTGATTTTCAAAAAAAATAACCTAGCAAAATACTCCGTAACGTAAGAAATCATCAATCTTTCTAAAGAAGGGGTATTTAGAAACTTTGGTTACAAACAAAATAATAAAAACTCCTTTTCTAAGGTTCTAAAGATCTATGGCATTACAAAAAGAGCATTCTGATTCAACAAAATCCTCAAAGCAAGACGCTGTTTGTGTGGCAATGCTACATGGTGGCCGCAGTGGTAGCACAGTTCTCGGCGACCTGCTCAATCAACATGATTCAATATTTTGGGATTCAGAAATTTATCAAAATGCACGAATGCGTCCCTTACCCAATACCATCATTAAACAGCTCAAGCGGTTTCCCCGAGCATTAATTTCAGCCCGTCGTTTTAGAACCCAGCGACCTATTTATGGATTCGAGACCAAATTTCAGCATTTGTACGCAGTAGGAATGGATTTATCAAGCTACGTTCAAGCTTTAGAAACCATCAACTTTTCCCACTTTGTCATCTTAGAAAGAAAAAACTATCTTCGTCGAATTACCTCACATTTGGTGGCCTATAACAACAAAACATGGCATCAAAAGAAAAAAGGCAAGGTCACCCAAATCCACGTCAACCTTGAGCGACTCAAGATTGGCTGGCGGCAGGTTTCATTACTTGAGCATCTCAATATCATTGAACAAGAAATCGAGGATGCCCTCAAAATTCTCAGTAATAGAAACGTCCTCCACTTGACCTATGAAGATGATATCTCAGGCAACCCTCAAATCGCTTTCAACAAAATGTGTGACTTTATTGGTTTAGAAAAACCAGAGGTGAATGTTAGCTATCGTAAAACAAACCCTTACCATTTATCGACCATCATCACCAACTTTGATGAAGTAAAAGAAGCTCTGGAACCGACAAAGTTTGCTTGGATGCTGGATTAATTTGAAAACATTGCCACATTTTGCCCTTTTCACCAACCATCTTGGTCACGCATCTATTTATGTGCCGCGCTAATTTTTAGCAGTTGTAAGTCGCTTTACTAAGTGAAACGAAGTTCCCGCATTGAATAAAACGGCAGCGACAAACTTCATTTCCTCAGGGTTCCGAAGCGCTTATCCACCCCTTAAAAACAGGAACATCTGCCTTAAGATTAAATGCAATTACGCTTATTTTTAATGGCAAAGGAGGAAATTCTATATTCTCCCTTGCTTTCAAAAAAATCCGGTGATACTCATGAAAATAACTGATATGAATAATTCTTTTCAACCTAAATTTTCAAGAAAGACATTTAAGTCACTTTTACTCACGATTCTTATTTTTCTCTTTTTTAATATCAATCAACTTTTTGCTCACACGCCGCATGATGTTATTTACGACATTGCGCTCTCGCCCAATTTTTCAGAAGATCAATTAATTTACATCATTTCTCGCGGCAATTTTTACCGTTCAACAACGGGTGGGGAAAGCTGGACTCGACATACATCTGGCTTAGACGTTGATGACGGGCTTGTGGCCCTCACCATGTCTCCTGAGAATGTTGATTTGCTTTACCTATCGACTCTCAGAAATGGCATTTATGAATCACAAGACGGTGGCCTCACTTGGCAAGGTCTGACTGATGGGCTGGAAACTGAAGCGTTTCCAGTTATGCAAATTTCCGATGCGTTTACAGTATTAGCAGCCGGTGATGATGGTCATCTCTATCGCAAATCTGCAGAGTCTGACAGTTGGGAAACGGTGTTAGAAAATGAGGCGATTATCAGCTCTATCGCTTACTCACCCCTTGACACTAGCACGGTTTTAATTGGAGACACACTAGGTAATATTTTCCAATCAGCTGATGATGGCCAAACTTGGGGGCAATGCTGTGAAGTCGCAGACTCTGGACCGATTACGGGTCTGACGTTCTCACCAGATGATTCATCCCATGAAACGTATTATGCAGCAACCAAAACTGGTGGCGTGTTTATCACTGAAGATGGTGGTGATTCATTTACGGCCGTTAACAGTGGCCTCACCGATTTAGACATCACCTCAATTACCCATCACCAAGAAGGTGATGCTAATTACTCAATTTGGGCAACCAGCTACAACACAGGCGTCTATCAATTGAACGTCGCTGAACAAGAGTGGCAGCTGCTCGACACCAATCTAAAAACAGACAAACAGGCATATTCGCCCCATTATAATCGTCCTCAATTTAGCTTATTGCGCCTTCTTTCAGATGGTTCGTCTGAACCGACTATCTTTTTAGCCAGCTTCACCGGACTATATCGCACAATGGATGGGGGGAATGAGTGGCAAAAGCTAGTCACCTTGCCCGATTATTTAATTATCGACCACGATGTTTCGCCTAATTTCGAAAATGATTCCACCATGATCATCACCACTTATATTGATGGTGCTTATTTTGTTAACGAGGATGGGGTTAAATATTTAAACAACTATTTTGGTATTCCCAACTGGCGTCGGGAATTTTTCGTCCGCTTTTTAGATACCGCTATTTCCCCCAATTACGAAAACGATGGCACTATTTTTGTTGGCTCAAATAACTTTATCTTTGTAACCCGTGATTGGGGTGAATCATGGAATGAAATCGCGCTTTCAGAAGATTATTGGTGGGGCATCCGCTTGGTTGGCGGCACATTCCAAGCGTTCTTCCCTGACTTTATCGAATTCTCACCCAACTATGCTGAAGACCAAACAATCTTTATTGGCATGCGTGACGGTTCGATTCAAAAGAGTACCGACAATGGGGAGACCTTTACGGCCGTTTACCAATTTGATAGCTCAATCGAAGCTTTACGCATTTCCCCAGATTATGCCGATGACCAAACCGTTTTAGTCACCACGGTCAATGACGGTTTTGCAAAATCCGTTGATGGAGGTGACAGCTTTGACTTACTCAATAACGGAATTGAAACGTTCGATCGAGAAATTTATCTAGCCCCGTCGCCAAATTACAATGCCGACCAAACAATCTATGCTGGCACCATTAATGGGCTTTATATGACCACAAACGGTGGAGAGTTATGGGAAGAGATCGTATGTGATATTTGTGGAGAAAATCCCAATATCACCTCTGTAGCAACCTCTCCCGATTATGCGGATGACAATATGTTTATCTTTGCCGTCCATGGCCAAGGAGTGTTCAAGTCCACTGACAATGGCCAAACCGTTGAATGGATTGACCAAGATGGGTCCAAGCAAGAACCCTTGATCTCTTTACACAACAATTTCCCTCCCATGGATGGGTTTTTAGAATTTTCACCAGATGGCACGATTGTGGCAGTATCTGGCCCGAATGTACAGGTTTCTTCGGATGCGGGAGATTCTTGGGATGCAGTGATCTTTACCCAAGTCGATCAAGAAGCAAATCTCTTTACAGACGTCATCACGAGACGGACTGTATTTGATTTATTTTTGGTCATTTTAGGCTTCACCGTAGTTATCTACTTGGTCTACCATTTCCTAAGCCGAAGAAAATTAACGATTATGCAAACAACCCTTTTCCAAAAGCTATTTGGGTAAAGGAGCTCAAGTAAATGGTCTTTTGATCGATGGTGTTCTCAGAAACCTCATCAAAGCTTGAAAGAAAAACACGACCCGCCACCTTTCAGATTGCGGGTCGTGCTATTCCTTAAATTGATGTCTACGGGCTTGGAAAATCCAAGCCCGTTTTATTTTCTTTTTTCAGCGAAAAAGCTTATGCCGATTCATCCACTGTTTGTTCGTTCAGGGTAACTGACTCGGCGCTCTCTAATTTTTCAAAGGTAATCTCATTGTCAACCACATCAATGCGGATGCTGTCACCGGAATGGAATTCTCCTTTGAGCATCTTGACTGATAGGGGGCTTTCAACGAAGCGCTGCAGCGCCCGACGTAACGGCCGTGCCCCAAAGTCATTGTCAAACCCTTGTGTCGCCAACCATTTCTGAGCCGCTTCTGTCAGCACGATGGTCAAGTTACCTTGTTCTGACAGCCTGGCTTGGATATCTTTCATTTGCAGCTTGACGATATCAATTACATCTTCTTCTGCTAGCTGCTCGAAGATGATGATTTCGTCAATTCGGTTCACAAATTCAGGACGGAATGTTTTCTTTAGGGCTTCCTCAATGCGCTTGTGGTCCGCGGCTTCATCTGAGTCACGAATGCCAGCAAAGCCCAGCGCACCCGCTGATTTGACAAACGATGTTCCCACATTACTGGTCATTACCACAACGGTATTGCGGAAGTTAACCACACGACCTTGGCCATCGGTTAAACGGCCGTCGTCCAAGAGTTGGAGCAATGAGTTCCACACATCCGGATGCGCTTTTTCAATTTCGTCGAAGAGAACAACTGAATACGGCCGTCTACGGACTTGCTCTGTCAACTGACCACCTTGTTCAAACCCCACATATCCTGGAGGGGCACCAAACAGGCGGCTCACCGTATGTTGTTCACGATACTCACTCATGTCCACGCGGATAAGGGCATCTTCATCATCAAACAAGAATTCAGCCAATGCCTTGGCCAGTTCCGTCTTACCCACCCCGGAGCTGCCGAGGAAGATAAACGAGCCAATTGGACGGCGGGGATCCGCCAAACCAGAGCGGCTTCGACGAATAGCGTCAGACAATGCTTCAATCGCTTTATGCTGGCCAATAATGCGTTCATGCAAACGGTCTTCCATTTGCAGCAGCTTCTCAGCTTCCGTTTCCATCATTTGAGTCAATGGAATTCCGGTCCACATCGCAATCACTTCAGCAATATCAGACTCATTCACAATCTCATCCAGCTTGTTTTCAGAGAGCCAGCCTTCTTTTGCGGCCGTAAACTCACCTTCCAACCGAAGGCGATCCGCCCGATGCACAGCAGCACGTTCATAATCACGCACGGTGTGGGCTTCCTCTTCTTGAACGGTTAGAGAATCAATTTCTTTTTTGAGGTCCTTCAAATTCGAAGGCAGTGTATAAAGCGCAACGCGTAATTTTGCCGCAGCCTCGTCAATCAAATCAATCGCTTTATCTGGCAAACGACGATCTGTCACGTATCGGTCAGAAAGCTTCACGGCCGAAATAAGCGCATCATCAGCAAAGGAAACTTTGTGATGGGCTTCATACCGACCAGCCAAACCGCGCAGCATCTCAATCGTTTCATCAACTGAAGGTTCATCAACAAATACGGGAGCAAAACGACGCTCAAGCGCGCTATCTTTTTCAATATATTGCCGATATTCATCAAGCGTAGTGGCGCCAACACATTGAAGCTCACCGCGCGCTAAGGCCGGTTTCATCATATTGCTGGCATCCATAGCGCCTTGTGCGCCGCCAGCGCCAACAACTGTGTGAAGCTCATCAATGAACATGATGACCTCACCCTGCGCGCGCTGTACTTCTTCCATCACTGCCTTGAGTCGTTCCTCAAACTCACCGCGGAAGCGGCTTCCGGCAATCATAGCTCCCAAATCGAGAGACAAGACGCGCTTATTCAGCAGATTCTCAGGCACATCGCTCGTAATGATTTTTTGGGCCAAGCCTTCCACAATAGCGGTCTTCCCGACGCCTGCTTCACCAATTAGCACAGGGTTGTTTTT
>JBCCFD010000364.1:0-8399 GCA_039029915.1 Chloroflexota bacterium | reverse complement strand
CTGAAGTTGTGTAAGCCGTCCCCATCGCCAGACCCGCTTTCATTTGAAGCTGGAAGTAACCGGCCGACGTGGGCAGCTTTTCATACGCCGTCATAGCGGCCTGCATATCGAGAGCGCACTGTATCGCCCGACGAATGGTGGGCTGCGTTTTGCCAGTGGAGATAGGAAATAGGATGGTCATCGCATCCCCACCAAACTTGCCAACGTGTCCCCCAAAGCGACGCACGATTTTAATCATGCCTGAAAAGTAGTTGTTTAAAAGGGTTGTTAGCTCTTCGCCACCCCGTCGTCCCGTTTTGGCGAGCGCTTCGCTCATTTTGGTAAAGCCAGACACGTCGGCAAAGAGGGCCACCGTCTTAAATCGACGATCGTTTTGAATTAACGGCAGTTCAGGCTGCTGGGCCATGCCTTCAGCTAAAAATTGAGGAACAAATGAAAGCCAGTTGGTCGTTGATCTACTCATAATATTGCGAGCGGTGTAAATTAGAACACGCCGCATCCCTTGCCTAACTGGTAATATCGTACTATGTAGGATGCCGTGTGTGTGTGAAAATCATATAAGTTTTACCGATTTGTGCCACAAAATGTAATGTAATTTTTTTTGTATTGTAAGGAGCAAGACATGTTAAAACGAGTGTCACTGTTGTTGTTGATGGTGCTAGCCGTCCTATTTTTACAGATACAAACCCCACCGGATGTTGCTCACAGTTTAATTTGGGCCAAGAAAAATCAGCTTTATGCCAATACGAGCGCTGTCTGTCGTGATGGGGCGGTGATGACGGTCACCTATTTTAATTATGATGGCGAAGACTCAGACGAGGGGGATGGCTGGGTTGACTATTTAGGGGCACGCTTGTTCACGGCCGAATATGGTTGGCCTCAAGAGCTAGATTCAGAATTTGGTTTATCCGGCCGTTTATACGGGCCGCGACTGGCCAACATCAAAGAGTTTGTTGTTGAATATCATAACGGTGAACCTTTTCCCGCTGATTTAGATCGAGACGGTACCAAAGAGCACAACTTCTATGTTTATAAAACAGACACATTGCTTTGGTCCCGGTTGCTAGATGTCGGAGAAGTGGTTTTGTTTACGGCTGGGGATAATCCCATGTATGCACTGCCGGTGGCCGATTGCTATTTGAACTCGTTTGATGTGAACAGCGGTGAAACGGCCGTTATTGATGATAGTCAGCTCAATACTGGGTTCGGTATTATGCCCAATAACGCCATCCTGTATCATATTGACAGCTTGCCAACGGAAGGGACATTGATGTTAAACAGCGTGCCTTTAAATGTTGGTGACACTTTTTCTCAAACGCAATTGAATAATGGGGAAGTGAGCTATGTTCACGGCGGTAACTCAATCCTCAACGACAGCTTTGACTTTACTGTACAAGGAACAAGGCGCGTTTCAGTATCTACGGCAGGTGTTCAGTCAAATGGTAATTCTTATAGCCCTTCCATTTCAGGAGATGGCGCTCGGGTTGCCTATCATTCATATGCCACCAATTTGGTGAATCGAGCCACAAATGCGTTTGCCAATATCTATTTTACAGACATCTCTCTCAAAGAAACTGAGCGTATCTCGGATGATTATCTAGGCGGCGTCTCTAATAACGGCTCTATTTATCCAGCGATGTCACCCGACGGAGGCCATATCGCTTTCCAATCAACGGCCAGCGATTTAGTAGGAACCGATCCGGGCGGCTGTCGCGATCAGCTCGATACAAATGGGTTCTCTGATATTTTTGTTTTTAATATCGCGAATGGGAATATGGATCGGGCTTCCCTTGAGTCAGAAGCCTTTAGCACCTGTGATGAATCAAATGGCAACTCCTACTCAGCTGATATTGGAGAAGATGGCATTGATGTTACTTACAGTTCATATGCTACAAATTTAAGCGGGCCTGATACAGACGCTGACTCTGATATTTTTACCACAGCTGGGCTATCGGCTAATTTCACGCAGCGGGTAACAGATTCAGTTATCAATAATCACAGTTTTTGGCCAGATATTTCAGACGACGGTGAGGTCGTGGCTTTCCAGTCGTCTGCCTCTAATCTTGTAGCTGATTCAAACGGAGCCTCTGATATTTTTGTTGAGGAAAATGACACAATTGAACGCGTTTCAGTGCGGTCGAACGGTGCGCAAGCCAACGGAGGGTCGTTTACACCGTCGCTTTCGGAAGACGGCCGTTTTGTTGCCTATTCATCAGAGGCCACCAATTTAGTTGATGACGATAACAATAGCGCTACCGATATTTTTGTTCACGATCGGGAGACCAATGTGACTACCCGCGTTTCAATTTCATCCCAAGGTGTTGAAGGGGATGGAAACTCCTTTAGTCCTGAAATTTCGGGAAACGGCCGTTATATTACGTTCTACTCCTATGCCACCAACTTAGTGTCCAACGATACAAACGGCAAATCGGATATCTTTATGCATGACCGCATAACGGGAGAAACGATTCGAGTTTCAGTTGGATTTGACGGCGGGCAAGGGGATCATGCCACTAAGACGGGTGCAGGTGCGTTTTGGCCGACTATTTCAGACGACGGTGACTATATCGCGTATTACTCAGATTTTGATGATCTGGTTGAAAACGACACCAACGATACAAATGATATCTTCCTTCACTATCGAGGGTATTCAAGCACCTTTATGATTACGATTGAAGAAAGTACGGCTTACCTGCCGCTGGTTATCCGCTAGATAAGTCTAAGCCCCATATAAATAAAAAGGCGAGCGGGTCATTAATCCACTCGCCTTTTTGTTTACGAAATCGTTCCTTAATCCTCAGCAGCTCACAACCCGAAAATCGAAAACGGCTTCAGCGAGTTCTTTTTCGAAATACTTTTTGGCTTTTACACAAATAGTACAAAATTTGAACCCGATCAGTATAATCTGCGACGTAGGCAGGTAGATGAAGGGTAAGGATAGAGAAATGAATAAAACCAAGATTGTTAATTGTAGGGCCGATCCTGATTTGTTACATGTTGGTGGGGGATATTACCTTGGTTGATGGGCTTCGTGTAGTAGAAGATTTTCAACTCCGATTCCCGGCACAATTCGAGATATTGTCATCAACCATGGTGACTTTCCGAATTATGAGTATTATCGGCCGTTTTTAGAAATGGCTTTGATTGACTAAGTAGCATAAGAGGATGTTGAGATGAGTGAGTTAGATTTTGTAATACGGCCGTTTACCCTAGACGATATGGATGCAGTCGTTGAGCTTTCCTTGTTGGCTTGGGAGCCGGTCTTTGTCTCTTTCAGACGCCACCTTGGGGACAACATCTTCAGCATCCTCTATCCAGATTGGCGAAAATCACAGGCTGAAGTGGTGACAGAATACTGTATGGATAAAGACAATCACACTACCCTTGTGGCTGATGTGGCCGGTCAGGTGGCCGGTTTTCTGCTGTATAAGCTTGATGAAAAATCGAAAACGGGTGAAATTTATCTCTTGGCGGTGCATCCTGACCACCAGAGCAAAAACATTGGCACCCATCTTAATAAGACCGCTATAGAGGCTTTCCGCGAGGCTGGTATGACGATGGCGTTTGTGAGTACCGGTGGCGACGAAGGTCACGCTCCGGCTCGCCGGTCTTATGAAAAAGCAGGCTTCACCCCGCTACCTCAAGTTTTGTATTTTAAAGATTTGTAATCTTTTGTGAGTGACCTAACAGTATCTTTGCCGCAAGCGCTCACTCATCCAGGCTACAATCTCAGTTAAATCTGAGATGGGGGTTTGGGTGTGGGGTAAGTTGATCGTATAAGGGAAGGGGCCAAACTCTGGGGCGATACCAATATCTTCACCCCGCGCTTTGGCTGCCTCAACACACATGTCCCACCATTTTTCGTGGATTTCTGTAAAGGGATCCCAAACTGGGTCACGAGGATCTGGAATTTGCGGCCCTTCGTTGTGGCCAATGCGGGCATGAATGTGGCCCGTTCGGGCGGTGCAAATCTCGAAATGTTCTTCTAAATCATATGGAATGCGCTCTAATACTGGGAGCCAATGGGCAAAATCAGCGGTTAGCTGGATGTCGGGTAAAGCCTCTAGGAGGCGCACGGTGCGGAAGGGGTTGAAAAACGGCCGTTGTCTATGCGTCTCAAAACAGGGTTCAATACCCGCATCACGAGCGATTAAGGTGGCGTCCTTGAAGAAGGAAACGGCCGTTTTGTCATCAAACGAATCCGCACCCGCATGGACACATGCTTTTGAGACAGGCCACGACTTCAACTGCTCAATTTGGGCTTTGAACGACGCCAAGTGCCCTTTTGCATCATGCCACTGCTCCGTCTGTGTAGACACCAACGGCATAAATTCAAGGTTTAGTTCATCGAGTAATGCTCGAAACTCAGCCTGATTTTCTTCAATGTTGCCAGATTCTTTATTAAAATCATTGAGCGAGAATTCAACCCCGTCATACCCCTCTTCAGCGGCTGACCTTGTTAAATCAACGAGCGACCGCCAAGGGAAGTCTGGCCCAACCGCCCCCCAAGCGTGTCGAAACAATTTTACCCGCATACCTACCTCCTGCTGATCTGCCGCCTACTGTAAAATTATGGCACCCACTTCTGCACTAAATTGATGCACGTCTCCGTTGCTTTAGCCATATCCTGCAGGCTCACATACTCTAATGGACCGTGGAAGTTCTGCATCCCTGTAAAAATATTGGGGGTTGGCAATCCCATCTCAGTCAGCCGAGAACCATCCGTCCCGCCGCGCGTTGGCTTGTGATATGGCGCTAGTCCCGCCTCTTTTGCCGCCTCAACCGCCAGGTTTACGGGGCGCATATCATCTTCTAGCCAGTACGCCATATTGCGATATTGCTTCGTAATGTCACAGCTCACTTTTGCTCTGGGTTCCTCTGCCTGTAGCTGGGCGCAAAGCTCTTGCACTAAGGTGCCCTTTTGAGCTAGCCCGTCCCGCGAAAAATCTCTTAAAATAAGATGGAGCGTTGCTTCAGCCACACTGCCACTCATTTGATAGCAGTGTACAAAGCCATCATATCCGGACGTCACGGCCGGATTGGTGTGGGTTTGCGGTAGCCGATCGACAAGCTTGGCCGCCAAATGAATGGCGCTTACCATTTTGCCTTTGGCGTAGCCGGGGTGAATGCTGGCTCCCGTGATAGAAATCGTTGCTTTATCAGCTGAGAACGTTTCATACACAATCTCACCGACTTGGCCCCCATCTAATGTCCAGCCAAAGTCCGCCTTTAGATTTTTGGGCAAATCGGGATGCACGCCACGGCCGATTTCTTCATCGGGCGTAAAGCAAATGCGAATGGGGCCGTGCGGAATCTCAGGGTGCGTTAAGAGGTGGGCCGCTAACGTCATCACAATCGCCACCCCAGACTTATCATCCGCTCCCAAAAGCGTTGTGCCGCTGGCCGTCACAATATCCTCACCGACCTTACTGTCTAAGTAGGGAAAGTCGGCTGGGTCAATTACCCGTGAAGGGTCATCAGGCAGCACAATCGGTGAACCATCATAATTTCGATGCACGATTGGCTTGATATTCGTGCCGCTAAAATCTTGCGACGTGTCCACATGGGCTAAAAACGCCAGTGTAGGAACTGATGCATCGGTTGTAGCGGGAATTGTGGCAATGACGCTGGCATAATCGGTCAAAACGACATCTTCTGCCCCTAGCTCTTTGAGTTCATCAACAAGCAAGTTGAGCAAATCATACTGCTTGGGGGTGCTTGGAATAGTGGCTGAATGTTCATCACTTTGGGTATCAATTTGGACGTATTTTAAAAATCGGGTTTCAAGTTGTTCCTGTAAATTCATTCTTCTACTCTTAAAATTTTTTGATGATTTACCCCAGCGGGGCGGCGCGTTATTTCGTGTATCGTTACCTGAGTATATCAGTAATATTGGTGATATTGTTTATTTGGGTAAACCAATATCACCAATACACTCATATCATCATACTTTTACCAATTGGCAAATAGGGTGGGGGGGGCGCGGAACTCATGCCCGTAGGGTTGTGTCGCCCGTTTGGGATCAATCTGTAGCTTGGGGAGCCGTTGGAGCAGGTGCCCGATGCCGATTTTAGCTTCGAGCCGAGCAAGGGGGGCACCAAAGCAAATGTGAGGACCGTAGGCAAAGCTGAGATGTTTGTTGGCATTAGACCGGTGGATGTCGTAAATGCTTGGATTTTTAAACACGGCCGTATCCCGATTGGCCGCGCCGAGCATCCCATAAATTTTTTCACCCTTTTTAATCGAAACGCCATGAATTTCCACGTCTTGGGTTGGGAAGCGCATGGCTCCCTGTACCGGAGCTTCCCAGCGCAGAGCTTCCTCGATTGCTTGAGGTAGATGCCTCGGGTTATCCTGCACTTCTTGAAGCTGCTCTGGATGGGTCAACAGCGCCCAAATTGCGTTTGAAAACAGGGCCGAGGTCGTTTCCACACCGCCAAAAAAGGTGAGCGCGATATTTGAGACCAGCTCCTCTGTGGTTAACTGGTTCCCCATGTGATGAATCATTTGGCTCAGGATGGATTGATTAGGCGCTATCTTAAGCGCTTCTACTTGAGCCAGCGTGATGGCCCTAAAGTGGTTAAACGCCCGCTGACCGCGCGTCTGGACGTTTGGATCATTTTGAACGTTACCAATCGACGCCCCAAATTCGTCGTACCAATCCCGAAATTGGCGCATATCGTTGACCTCATAGCCCAGTGCCGCGACGATGACAAAGATAGCCAGTCTGTCTGAGAACGCTTTATCTAAATCGGCCGTTTTCTGCGCAGCAAATTCGTCTACCAGCGTTTGGCTAATCTGTTGAATCATGTCGGTGTACCATTCACGAACGTGTCGAGGGCGAAATGGCTCAATAAAAACTTTGCGAATGCGTCTGTGGTCAGGGCCATCAATGCTAAGCATCATAGGGCCGAAGAGCTCCTGCATCGGATTGGGATAATTAGGCTGCGGCTCCATGGTAAAGCGTTTGGCGTCGCGCAGCAGGGTGATGATATCTGCGTGGCGAGTGAGCATCCACATGTTGAAGGCTGGCATCCAGCAGACAGGCCGGTGCACCTGCATTTGCTCAAAGAAAGGATATGGGTTTCGGGCCATCTCCTCAACTGTGATCGGCTCACCGGCTAGCGTGGGTTTATCTGCCACGCTAACCCTTTAATTTTTTTTGTTTAGCTAAATGGTTTTGGTCGCTTAAAACTTTACCGCCAACCTTTTGTTCAAAGGAGTCGATTTGCTCCCCAGCAATCTTGCCTGCCGCTTTGGCAATTTTTGTGTTGTCTTCTAACCCAACTGGATTTTCATTTTCTGATAGGGCGATGGCCGCTTCATCACCGAGCATGGAGAAGATAAGCTCGCGACGGGTCATGTTGTCCCGTAAATTGGCGTCTGACGGTAGGTTTTTGTGTTTTTTATGCTCTTCTGTGGTGAGGCCAAAGGCGCCTTTATTAATGAGGCTTTCTAGTTCCTCATGATGCTCAATGGGTACGCCGTTGATGAGCCAAACATCGCTTAAGTCGTTGCTGTAGCGGTGCTTTTCTAAGCGAGCCGCAATCCAGCCGTCGTCATGCCCAATGGCGGTGTAGAAGCGGCGCATTGACTCGGTGCCGTTGAAGGCGCTAAATAAGACTTGGTAACATTTTTCCTGGTAGGCGACGATTAACGGCCGTATTTCCGACCTCACGCGATTGGCATTAATGCCAAACAAAAACCCGTTTAGCTTTGAGATAGGGATGGCTAAAACCTTTCTGGCGCCCTTCCCTCGACCGATTTCCGTTTCACTTAGTGAAACGGAAATACAGACATCATTCAAAACGGGGTTTTTCTTGATGCGTTTGTACTGGCTTGACCAATTTAATCCCATCCCTTCAACGAGCGGACGTAGCGGGATATATACATTTTCACGGCCGTTTTCATCTTGCACCATAACGGCCGTGACCTGACGGTCTAAAAACTGTATATCCTTTTGCTCAATCGTGGGTAACGCATTCATTTAAAAGAGTATACCAGAACATTTGTTTGTTCGCGATTGGGATCAGCAGGGTCTCAATTGAGTAGAATCTCTTCAAAAGGATAAGAGGAAAGCACCTCTACACCGTCCTCCGTGATTAAGAGCTGCTCCTCTAGCTTCACGCCCTCTTTGCCACCCACCTTGCCAACATAGCTTTCGACACAAACCACCATATTCTTCTCAAACACCCCAGATGTCCCAATCGCGTCCCAATCCTCCTTGTAGGCCAGCGAAGGGTACTCATCGCATAGCCCAACACCGTGATACAAAACGGTGTATCGATTGGGCAAGTAATCAGGTGGCAATGATTTGGCTTTTGCGGACACTTCTTCAAAGGTTAATCCGGCTTTTGGGAGCGCTCGATTGTGCATGATCTGGTCGTATGCCATCCGGT
>JBCCFD010000363.1:0-8421 GCA_039029915.1 Chloroflexota bacterium | reverse complement strand
GCACGCCCGATTTGATTGTTGGCCTGCTCGGGATATTAAAAGCGGGTGGGGCTTACTTGCCCATGGACCCGAACTACCCCGAAGAGCGGCTGAAGTTTATGCTGGAAGATTCGCAGGCCAACATCTTGCTTGCTGAAACTGAAACAATCAATGAACTCCCCCAATTTTTAGGGCGCACCATTTTAATTGATAAGGATTGGACGGAGATAGATTCAGCAAACACGCCCCCTATACAGTACCGACACAACAATATGAGTGACGCATTGGCTTACACCATCTTTACGTCAGGGTCTACTGGGAAGCCAAAGGGTGTCAAAATAACGCATCGCAATGTGGTGAATTTCCTAATCACCATGCAAAAAGAGCCCGGCATTCGCAGTACAGACGTACTTATGGCCGTGACAACACTCTCGTTTGATATTGCTGTTTTAGAACTGTTCTTGCCGCTGGTGAGCGGCGCAACAGTGGCGTTAGCCGATGTTGATATGAGTCGAGACGGTCGCCGTTTGGCAAATGGACTAAAGAGGATGAATGTCAGCATCATGCAGGCAACGCCTGCGACGTGGCAAATGTTGCTGGCTGCGGGTTGGCAACCCGCTGAGGGGTTCAAGATGCTGTCTGGTGGTGAGCCGCTACCGCAGAATTTGGCACAAACTTTACTAAGCGACAGCACGGAACTTTGGAATATGTATGGGCCAACGGAAACGACGATCTGGTCGTCCGTATCGAAGGTGACGAACCCCAAGTTAATCGACATCGGTAAACCGATTGGCAACACGCAGATGTATATCTTGGATAAACATCTAAATCCAGTGCCCATCGGGGTGACGGGTGAGCTGTGGATTGCGGGAGATGGGGTTTCTAAAGGGTATCTTAATCGCTCTAGGCTAACCTCTGAGCGATTTGTTCATAACCCGTTTGTGAATAAGTTAGGTGCCAAAATGTATTACACGGGTGACTTGGCAAAATATTTACCGGACGGCACAATTGTTTGCTTAGGTCGAGTTGATTTTCAGGTGAAGGTGCGCGGCTTTCGGATTGAACTGGGTGAGATTGAGGCGACGCTGGCTGAACATGCATCGGTCCGTGAGGCGGTGGTTACGGCCGTTGACCTTGGCAATGATGATAAACGTCTGATCGCCTATATTTTGCTTGAACAAGGGGTGAAGGTGTTGGAAACGGCCGTTATGCGTCGCTTTCTTCAATCGAAGCTGCCCGCCTATATGATTCCATCCAACTTTGTGATTCAAGATCAGTTCCCCTTAATGCCCAATGGCAAACTAGATCGGCGAACCCTTCAAAACCCCCTGAATGGTGTGATTGATACGGCCGATTATGTGCCACCGAATTCGTCTACAGAGCAAAAGATTGCTGAAATTTGGGCAGATTTCCTCAAAATTGAGAAAGTGGGCATACATTCAGACTTCTTCGAGCTGGGTGGCCATTCACTGCTAGCGACCCAAATTATCTCAAAGATTCGGGATAATTATGCCATCAACTTAACGCTGGCCGACTTTTTTGATTCACCCAACATTGCTGACTTAGCTAAGCAGGTGGATGCCGTTAACTGGCAAATCAAAGTGCAGACCGCTCCTTTGCAACCATTTGAAGGGGAAGCGGAAGAGTTTGAATTTTAAGAAAAGTCTATTTTAAACAACTCATAAGCTAGCAAACCCACAAGCGCTGAAGATAAAAAATGCCTTGGCGGGTCCAAAAGTGCTTCTCTCATAATATGTTTCCTTTGGGTAGGAATGGGAAACTTTTATAGCCATATTTGTGCCTAACATGTCATGCCTGCAGACGTATCGTCTCCAATAGCATAATGAATGAATAATAGAAATAGAGCGTTGTTTTGCGGGTTGAGTAGATAGCGCCCAAAATGGTTTCTGCGAACTGCTTGCTCAAGTAGCGTATCGAATTGTATAAGGCAAAGCGATAGCTTGTTTGGCCTAACCAACCAAAAGACGATAGGAAATTTGGAATGGTCAAGAATGATGTAAAATGACCAGATGAAGAAATTGTGGGTACGAATTATTTTAGGGCTTGTTGTGCTTGTTCTACTGATAGCAGGTGGCGCATTTTTCATTGTTTCACGGTTTACGAATATTACACCTTCATTGGGTAGTGGGGGCGAAGCAGAAATCTTTCTTCCTCCGGGCTTTGAAATTACAGTTTTTGCTGAAGGATTAAACGGGCCTCGGTTTGCCTACGTGGGTCCTGATGGCCATCTTTACGTAGCCGATCGGGGCAATAATCGGGTGGTGCGTTTGCCAGATAATAACCAAGATGGCGTAGCAGATCGTGTGGAGATCGTCGCAGAGGATTTGGATAGGGTCCACAGTCTCGTTTTCCATGAGGGGGCTTGGTATGTGGGTGTCCCAGCGGGCGTCATTCGTTTGGAAGATGAAGATGGAGACGGCACGGCCGAATCTCGCACGACGTTGATTGATAATTACTTGCCACCGGGGCAACACAGCACGCGAACGATTGAGTTTCTGCCAGACGGCCGTTTACTCGTCTCGGCTGGGTCAACCTGCAATGTTTGTGTTGAAGAAGATGAACGGCGTGCTGCCGTCACCGTTTATGACAGCCCTGTAGGGCAAGATCAGCTAACCGGTGAGCAGATTTTTGCGACTGGATTACGGAATGCGGTAGGCTTAGCCATCAATCCCGCTACGGATGAACTGTGGGCGACGAATAACGGCCGTGATTTGATGGGGGATGATTTGCCCCCAGAAGCGATTTACATCGTTGAGGAAGGCAATAACTACGGCTGGCCCTTCTGCCACAGCGGCGACATCGTTGATCCAGATATGGGCAGTCCCGATTCTTGTGCAGGAGTTGAGCCACCCATTGCTACCATGCAGGCCCACGTTGCCCCGCTTGGTATGGCGTTCTACACGGGTGACACATTCCCTGAAGAGTATCATGGCGACCTCTTCATTGCCCTTCACGGATCGTGGAATCGCTCAGAACCTGTTGGCTACAGCATTGTTCGCTTGCCCCTGCAAAATGGAGAGCTGATGCGCCGTCCTGTTGAGGATTTCGCTATCGGTTGGTTGAAAGAAGACAATAGCGCCGATGGGCGCCCCGTTGATGTGACCGTTGGGGCTGATGGAGCACTTTATGTGACGGATGACAAGGGGGGATTTGTCTATCGGATTCAATATGATGGATGATTGTGGTCCAAGACGGGCGAGGCATTATTGATTGGTTCGCTTAAACTTGTTCGATTTGTGGGGCCGGAATTTCTTCTGCTTTTTTTACAGTGGGAAGAGAAATGAAAAATGTGGCGCCACTGCCAGCTTGACTGTAGCAACCGGCTCGTCCACCGTGCCGCTCAGCGATTGATTTGACGATAGCCAGACCTAGTCCTGATCCCTTGATTTTCTCAGTGCCGGGTTGTTTGACCCGATAAAATTTTTCAAAGAGGCGAATTTGATCTTTTTCAGGAATACCAGGGCCTTGGTCTTTAACGCTGATGATGACGTGCCCGTTAGATTGGCTGGCTGATAGTAGGATTTCATCGCTGACTGAGGCGTATTTGATGCTGTTGCCAACGAGATTGGTGATCGCTTGCCGCAGCAGGGAGAGGTCACCGCGAACAGGGGAAATCTCAGTATCTAATACCAGCTTGAGCCTTGAGCCTGCCATATGGGCGTGCTGCCAATACTCATCTTTAATATCAGTGAGTAGGGGCGTTAGGTAAATCGTTTCCTGATTGATATCAACCCCAGCTTCAATGCGCCCCAAATCTAGCAGGTCGGTGACTAACTGGGTCATTTGGTCGATGCCGCTGTTGATTTTGGTGAGGTAATATTCCTGCTTGTCGTTTAGCTCACCGGCGGCGGGCAGCATATCAACAAAGCCCCGCATAAAGGTGAGCGGGTTTTTCAAATCGTGAGAGACGGTTTGTACAAAGTCAGATTTTAGCTCGTCGATCTCTTTTAGCTGGGTAATATCGTGGAGGACGGCGACACGGCCGAATGTTTGGCCCTGTTGATCCATAATGATAGAGGCGCTGGCATAGAAAATACGGCCGTCTTTGGTTTCAATTTCTACATTTTGATAATGTTCCCCTTCCTTTGTTAAAGCCAGCCGAAGTGGTTCTGATTCGATCACCGATTGAACCCGATGATTGCGGACATCTGCCATTTTTAAGCCAAATAGTGCCTCAAAAGCGGGGTTAATAATCAAAATGTGAGCCGTGGGGTCAGTGACAATAACCGGTTCGCGCGTGCTTGCTAAAACCGTGTAAAGCCTGCGGCGACCGCTGTCTGCTGTGGCAAAGAGGAGGGCGTTATACGCCACAAGTGCTGCCTGAGAGGAGAGCGTGTTTATAAAATTCCGTTCAGAGGCATCTGGTGTATGAGTGTCTGGATAGGCCAACCACATGACTCCTTGAAAACGTTCATGCGTATGAAGAGAGACGGCTAAAATAGCGTGTATGGGTATTTCAAACGTGTTGTCCAAGCCCAATTCTTTAGCAATTTGGGCGGGAGACCCCATAAACAACTCTTTCTCAAACTTAAGGCGAGACATGAGCAGGCGATCGAGAACGGTCATTTGGTGAGCCATCGGTCCCTCACCGTAGCTGAGCGGATTGCCTCCGGCTGGGTTGATAATCACCGCTCGCGCACCAACAGCACTGGTGCCTCGAAGAATGCCCCGCAGCAGCACCGGCATCCCGTCATCAATTTGTAGATTCAAAGAGACTTTTTCACTCACGGCCAACAGCAATGATAGATCGCTAATTCGCTGTCTAACCGATTTTTGCATGAGTTCAAAGTTATGCGAGAGCGCGCCAAACTCATCTTGCCGTACAGTGAGTTCAGGAGAAGGCATCCAGTTGCGATTTTGGGCCACCATTGTGGAGGCATTTGAAATCTCTTCAATTGAGCCCGTGAGGCGCTTTGTTTGTTGGTTAACGTAGATGCGGTAAGCCCCTGTTACAAAAAGTAAAACCAGCAAAATGGGCGCACCTGTTCCCATCGCTAAATTGAGGGCCACGGCGTAGGGTGTGGTGACCACGACGGTCCAAGGGTGCTCGGGTTCTTCAAGGAAGTAGACAAGCTGTCTTTGATTTTCGTCAAGGAGTGTGACCTGGCGGGCACCGCTGTTTGTGCCAAGTGACGTTGAGGTGAGAATACGGCCGTTGTTTTCCGACCAGCTGTTCTCTAAAAAGTTAGGGTTGACGTGGGCAATGATCATATCGTCTTCATCAACAATAAAGGCACTGCTGTTGCCCGCTGGACCCGTAACCCCAGCAATAAGTCGATTGATCTCAATTTGCTCTACGCGACCAACAAGAGCCACCGTTTCGCCGTTGATTGTATTAGAGACCGGAAGAATAAAGCTCAGTAGATCGCCATCCTCGTTCGTTACCGTTTCGGTTCCCGTTTGATTTGTTGAAAAGATGCGATTTAAGGCGGCCTGTTCGCTGGTCGAGAGATTAAGCGCCAGTTCATTTTCTGGATAAGAAATGCGCATGGTTTGGGCTTCATCCACTAAGAACAGTCTGGAAAAAATGCCGACCGATTTATAAATATCTTCAATTTCAGCGCTTTGCTCTTCTAACGTCCCTGCAACTAGGAGATTTTCCCCTTCCAGAGCCGTTGTTGTATCTTTTAGAAAGTTAACAAATGGGGGAATATCTTCAGAAACGAGCTGGGCGATATTTGCCATTTGGTTGACCACCAAGCGGCGCGAGATGGCAACAGAAAAGTTGTAGGCAACGGTTAACACCAGCAGGATGAGCAAGGCTGAAAAAACAGACAGATCGCCTAGCAAGCGATGACGCAAGCTCGTTTCGGTTGGCGGTGCTAACTTGCCTCTTGATGGCTGAATTTCAGGCAGCCATTGGATAATAAACCAAACGATTACGCCGCCAATGAGCCCTTCCAATAGGCGAACCCAGAAAAGCTGGCTGAGTACAAAAGTGGCCTCATCGAGCGCGAAAAGCGGACCTTGGCCCTCAATTGTAAAGCTTATTTCATTGAAGAAGATGGAGATGCCTAGCAACACGGCCGTTACAGCCATACCAATAGCCCCGGCCGTTGTTGGGGTTCGCAGCCCATCATAAATTCGACCTTTGTACGGTTGATTGAACAGCCATGAAATCACCCAAGTCGCGATGCCAAAATGAAAGATGTCATAGAGGCCATTGGTGACAAGGATAGAGAATACGGTGCCGGTAAGGAGTCCAATGACAACGGCATAGTTTCGAGGCAAGACGGCGGCGGCAAGAATAATGGGAACGGCCGTAAATATTGAGAACTGCACAATAGCGTTGGGGATGGGAATGGGGAGTAGCGTGGTAAAAACGGCCGTTGAAATGATCGTGCCGATTGAAAGGCCAATGAACCAGTTTCGCTCAAGGGTTGAAAGCGGAGAACGGGTTTCCGAATCTTGTAAAAATAGAAAGAGGATGACCGATAGGTACAGACACAAGACAAGCCAGCCAGAAGCATAGCTTGGTAAAAATGACAACAAACTCCCGGATTCACCCCATAAATTTGATATCATCTAAAAACATAAGTGAGTTGCAAAAAATTTTCAGAAATAAGCGAAACTTGCAACTCTTTTAAGTAAATCGCCTTTAACAGGGTTCACGGGGTGAAATAGAATAACTTCGTTTCTTCCCCTTACCTCAAACAAAAAATCAAGTATGACTTGACCATAAATCATTTTGACATAAGTATAACATGCCAATTAATGGGTCGCAATCCGCCAAATTAGCAATGAGTACTACCAAATGAATAGCCGGTGTGTGAACTTGCCAATTGCTTTGTTGTCAATTATCATCCCATGTCTTTGTTGTGTAGTAAAAAGGGTGTTTATCGTTGATGAAATCACGTCGCCAGATGTATACAATTTTGATAGGCTTGATTCTATTGACAATACCCTGTTACTGTGTTGGCTTAGTTGCTTTAGCTCGCGCACCCAGAGGTGGGATACAAGAAACACCGCCCACCTTACCGCCCATTATTACACTAACGCCTTCCAATACCCCTGAGCCTGGAGCACCCCCTGTAACCCTGACGCCAGTGCCGACTTTGATACCAACTCAGATATTACTGACTAGTACTCCTGATGCGACTTTGGTTTCAACGCCTGGCCAATTTTTGACGCCAACGCCAGTGCCGCCAACCGCAACGCACACCCCAACACCCACTGTCACGGCAACACAGATGGCAACTGAAACGACTACGGCCACAGCAACTGTGACTCTGGAAGCAACGGCCGTTTCTACTGAAACCGCCACGCCAACCGCCACACCTGAACTGGTTGAGACCGCGACAGCCACACCGACCGCTACGCCGACAGTGCCCCGTGACTTACCAACCGCCACGGCGACCGCGACAGCGACACCAACATTGGAAGCAACGGCTGTTCCAACGTCAACCGCAACGGCTACACCAACATCAACACCAGAGCCTTAAGTGGAGAACAAAAAGTAACTTGAAATAAAACAGCTTCGTATAAGTTTTTGTTCTCCTGTAAGTAATATAAATTTTGTGCTCAGGGATTCAAGATACTTTCTGAAAATTACTTAGAACCTTGATAAAATTAAGTCGGAGCATGCTTCAACATATTCGCTCCCATTTTATTCAGTAAAAATTTTTATGAAAACATTCGACACACTTAAATTGCTAGCAGAAACCCCAGGCCCATCCGGTTTTGAAGCCCAAATTTCACAGGCGGTGCAAACCATCTGGGAACCGCTCGTTGATGAAATGCATAACGATAAGGTCGGTAGCCTCATTGCGGTCAAAAAGGGGAGTGGCCCCGAGCCGCGTCAAAAGTTTTTGATTGCTGCCCACATGGATGAGATTGGCCTGATGGTGCAAAACATCGAAGAGCACAACGGTTGGGGTTTTTTGCGGGTCATCAATCTTGGCGGCGTAGATATTCGCCAAATCTACGGCCAGCTCGTCATCGTCCACGGCAAAAAGGATTTGTCAGGCGTTCTGGGCAGCTTGCCGGGCAGGATGCTGCCCCCGGCCAAGCGAAACAAACCGTATGGGTACGAAGAGATTTTTGTGGATGTGGGGCTACCCATTGATGAGGTTAAATCCCAAATTTCGATTGGGGATCATGTTACTTTTCGGCAACCATTGCGCAAGCTGTTGGGGAAGCGGGTAACCGGTAAATCGTTAGACAATCGAGCCTCGATAACGGCCGTTACCGTCATGCTTGAAGAACTGCAAACCCGAACCCACGAATGGGATGTCATTGCTGTGGCTACCTCTCAGGAGGAAACGCGCCTCCTCGGAGGGTACACCTCAGCATTCTCTCAGCTGCCTGATGTCGCGATTGCTATTGATGTTACGTTTGGCAAAGGGCCAGGGTTAAGCGACGAACGAGCCTTTGAGTTAGGTGGAGGACCGGTGCTTGATTTAGGACCAAACGTCCACCCTG
>JBCCFD010000362.1:0-8444 GCA_039029915.1 Chloroflexota bacterium | reverse complement strand
ATTTACCTCATCCAGAAAGTGCACAATGCGTTCATTAACGGCCGTTGGGTGCGTCACGGGCGCCATATGGCCTAACCTATCGAGCGTTTCAACGCGCACATCAGACAGTTTCTCAGCTAAGAGTGCCACGATGGATTGACCCACCTTTGTTGAACGCGCACCTGAAAGCAGCAGGGTTGGCATGCGCAGCGCAGTCAGTTGAGCCAAATCAGACGTCGATTCGACAACGGTATTCCATTCAAGCAACACCTTCGACATGCTTGTTAAAACAGCATTTTGGATATGCTCAGGCATATGCATGAACGCATTGGGCCCGTTCCAATAGTCAATAAATTGAACGGTTGCTTCTAAATGTTGACCGCTATCTGCTAATTGCTTGACCTCCTCAAAAACGTTGGCGATTTCAGCGAAATCCTCTGGTTTTTCTGTTTTGAGCAGGCCAAACGCGGCTGGCTCAAAAAGAGTAAGCGATAAGATGCGACCCGGCACGCGCTGGGCAACCTTCAAAGCCACCCCACCACCGTATGAATGCCCAATAAGGTGAAACGGTTTTAATGGATAGAGATGTGAAAGCACCCAGTCAACTTCATCCTCAAGAGAGAATTTGTCAGTTGGCAATGGCCCCTGACCATAACCATAAAGGTCCGGTGCAACCACTTGATATGGACGGTTTTCAAGGTGATTTTTAAAGGCATCCCACTGTTGGGATGTGCTTGAGCTAGCGTGTAAACAAATGATACTTTGTTTTGATGTTGAACGATTTCGAATCATCATGATTATTGTTCTCCTAAGGTAGGTTGACGATTTGGCAAAGAAGGTCGCAACCCAGGGATGAGCATAGGTGTGATTTGTTGGTATTGACGATAAGCATCACCAAACTGGCGCACCAGTGATTTTTCTTCAAAGTGCAATCCGACCATGATGTAGCCGGTCATTGATAGCGCAAAGAAGAGATGCCCAACGGTCATGTCTGGGGTTGCCCAAAATCCAATCATAAGTCCAAGCTGCATCGGATGGCGCACAAGGCGGTAAAATAGTGGCTGACGCATTTTCATGGCGGGTGGTTCCTGGCCGCGCAGGTTGTACCAAATTTGTTGCAATCCCGTCAGCTCAAAATGATTGATTAAAAAGGTGGAAATGAGCGTGATAGCATGTCCGAGCCAAAAAATCGCCCAAAACACCATTCGCATAACATCGTTTTCAATCGACCACAAGGTTGTCGGGAATGGTTGCCACTGCCATAAAATCAACATGAGCAAGAGGGAAGATTGCAAAACATAGGTGCTGCGCTCTGCGGCCTTGGGCACGTAGCGTGTCCACCATTCTTTGAACCAGCTTCGCGCCATAATGCTGTGCCCCATACCAAATAGCGTGACCAATCCCAAATTAATAAAAATCGCCAAGACAGCTCCTGTTGAGCTACCGTTATCGATTGTTGTGGGCACGATCTGGTTGGACAAGAAACCAATCATGTATAAAAATGCGAATAAAAATGCACCGTAGCAAAGTAAGCCGTAAACAAAAATTAAATATTTCTTCATGCGTTTTCTCCTGAGGCAATTGACTTTCTTTTTGTAAATTTCATAAAACACCTTGAAATTAAGCGGGTCAGAAATTTGAAATTTACTCGGTGAAAACCAAAATTAAGTCAATGCTTTTTCAAGATACTTTTTGGTTTTCACATAAGTGGAGAACAAAAAGCATCTTGAAATAAATGACTCAAAATGAACTTTTGTTCTCCTGAAAGTAATTTTCATCTGGCTATTTTTTATTCAAGTTATTGGTTGAAAATTACTTAATTCGTCGCTGTGATGTCTAAACAATAAAGAACGCCCATCCAGTAAGCGTCCCCACATGCGTCCCTTGAAAAACTTTGTTACTTAGCAGGAGAACACGGCCGTTATCATCAAGACCGCTTGCCGCATCAATTAGGCTTAGGAAAAACGACTCAATACATCCATATATTTGATTGATATACTTTTGGCAAAAGCATCAATTAACAGATGTCCATTGAGGTAAATCAGTATGAATAAATTTAAAACCATTCTTATTTTGTCAATTAGTTTTCTAATTACGGGATGCGCCTTATTTTCTGAGGATTACACACCGGCCTCTTTTGAAATTTCTGGCGAGCAGGCGATTATGACCGGTGTGATTGATGGGTCGACGCCCGATGAGGTTCTGGACCTAATTGCAAATTACCCAAATATCAAAATGATTGTGATGGAAGATGTGCCTGGCTCGGCCAACGATGAAGCCAACCTAGAAGCGGCGCGGCTTATTCGGGAGCATGGGTTTCATACCCATGTCCCGGCTGACGGTGAAATCGCCTCGGGCGGTGTCGATTTTTTCTTGGCGGGTGTTGAACGAACGGCCGTTTCTGGGGCCAAACTGGGGGTGCACTCCTGGGCGGCCGGGGATGGGGTCACTGGCGACGAACTGCCCCGAAGCGATCCTGAACATCTACTTTATCTAAATTATTATGAAGAGATGGGGATTCCTGCCGATTTTTATTGGTTTACCCTGCAGGCAGCACCGGCCGAGGATATTTACTTTATGACACCTGCAGAATGGGAGCAGTATGACCTCATGACAAACTAGATCAAAATAACGGCCGTTTCTTTCAAGAAACGGCCGTTTTCTTCCCCAAACGTTATTGGACATTGGTAATTAAGCCGGTTAGCAAACGTTCCTAATTACCAATGGGTGTGTTTCATTTCGGTTGAGAGCGGCGGCTGAGCCTGTCGAAGCCAGAGCGGGTCGGCACCACTACGACTTCGACAGGCTCAGTCTCCGTTGCTTGTTTCAACTCATCTGAAACACACCCATTACCAATGTCCAGTTTCTAATTTCTAACGTCGTCCGGTGTGAATTGTAATATTTCCAGTTGTGGGGGTTGATTCGGAGCCATTGTCGTAAACAACAACCGTATTCCCACCTGAATGATATTCTGAAATTTGAATGCGGAACCCATCATTGCTGCCACCGTAGCCACCATCCGTTGCCCAGACAGTGAAAACGTAGTTGCCACCGCCGTTGATTTCACCCCACCCTTTGAAGATGGCAGTGCTGTTGGCTTGGTCAATCACGAGCCATTCGTAGCTGGTTGAGACGAAGTTGAACCCTTGGGCCGAAATTTGGAATTGGGTCACCCCATCCGGCGTTGATTTGCTGCTTCGATATTTGCTAATCATGCCAAACTTCGCTTCACCGCTCCACAGTGGGTCGCCAACAAGGGCGCCAGCGGAGGAGTGTATGCGTCCAGCTCCCGTAATGTAGCCGCCGCTGGGGTCGTAGATGACGACGTATTCGTAAATTGCCGTTGCTTCGGCTCCAAAGCTATCGCTAATTGTCACGCTGACGGTGTATACACCGGGGTCAGCGTAGGTATGACTGGTGCTGGCTGAGTTTGTGACTTGGTCTACGGTCCCTACTGTTATGTTGCCGTCACCCCAGTCAAATACGGCCGTATGGGCATCCCCGTCATCTGCATCACTGAACGTGGCGGTAGCTGAGACAGGTTGGTCATCAATGGCAACCAGTTCAAGTTCGCTAGTGAGGTCGGTTACGAACGGGTCACAGGCGTCCCCTTGACCATCGCTGTTGCTGTCTACTTGGTCTGCGTTGGCAACCGTTGGGCAATTATCACTGTCATCAGCAACGCCATCGCTGTCTCCATCACTAGCTAGATAGTAGGTTCTAAAGGGTAGATCGGCAAAGCTGCCGGTAGAATAGGTAACACCTTGAGCACAATCATCAACGCAGGAAAAAGCGACGCCAGCAACACTGCCAGATGGGGCTTGACCTATAATGACATTAATAGCGCGATCCTCTATGAAGTCTATGACGTCATATTGAAACGCATACGTTTCCCCCGGGGTGAGCGGTATTGGCGGATCAAAGGTAACGCCATTTATGACGTTGTTACCAAAAACCCACGTGCCAGACCCAATGACTGGCCCATTTGCATCATTTTCATGAATCGTCATCACCACCTCAACGCCAGCAAGGGTGCTTTCGTTTTCACTCCCTACGAAAAGTTCTACGCCGCTGAGATTGTCTGCCGTCGGCACAAAGGTTTGTCCAACAATGAGGTTAACTACGGCATTAAATCCTATGTTGACTGCAGCAGCATCGCTCGTATTATCAAGATCAATTCGCTCCAAAGAGGATTGGGCAAAGGCTTGATTGAAGGCGACAAAAATGAAGAGGCATGATAAAACGGCCGTTAAAATAAAAAGACGTCGAGGAAAACGAGTCTGGGGAAATTGAGCTGTCATGAAATTTTCTCCTAGGTAAATATGTTGCCAATTGATACAAACATTGAAGTAAATCACTTACACCCATAAGGATTCCAAATATCTTTTTGCGATTTACTTGAGCAAATTTTTCAAGGCTTCTGCTCTGGAAAATTGATATTTTCTTGTGTAATGAAGTCATTAAACTATGAACAGCTCGTTTTGGGGTACCCTTCCTTAACAATAAAGGGATACAAAAGGGGTACAGATAGAAGATTGCTAGCTGATACGGAAGAGGCAGTGGTGACATGTTTAGAGATACTTTGATGGAGAGGCGGCTAGCGCTAGAGCGTAGAGGGGGGCAATTGCTGACGTTTTATATGAAACAAAGCGCCTGCTATGAATAAAACGACGGCTTTAGACTTCGTTTCCTTGGGATTGCTGTGTTTACGTTAGGGATCGTTATCTATATTTCTAGCGACTCTACAGATCCTGAACCATTCACGGGGGATTTTGATTCAATTATTTGGCAAACTTCTGACAAGATTCTCCACGGTTTTTCAGTGTTTGATAAAGTGCACAAATATAGAACGCTGATTTCGCTGATTTCGCTGATTTTTATCTGTTTTATCCGCGTAATCCGTGTCATCCGCGTTCCATTTAGAGAATAACCGAACCTTTTTTGGTTATATTTCATTTTACTGAAAAACCGGACAAGATTCTCCCTTCACCTTGAAATAATAGGGATTGGTTGTCTGAAAACGGCCGTTTCCAAAACACCTAAATAGCTGAATCTAACGGGCTATGGGCTGCATCGTTTGGTCTTTCTGTTGGGCGTAGTCTTGCAATTTAGCATCGTTAAAGGCCAGTGCCAAATCACCCAAGAATAACCACGATAGCCCCACCAATGCGCCAATCCAATCGCCAAACAGCAGCTTTTTAATAATAAACTCAAATCGCAAGGGGGCTTTGATGAGGGTGCTGGTGATAAACGGCCGTTCGTCAATAAACCGTCCCAATTTAGGATGCACCTTTGCAAATCGATCCACCAGCTGGCTGTACCAACCAAGCAAGCGGTGCGCGATTTGTTGGTGAATATAACAGCAAAGCGAACAATTAGATTGCAGGTTAAATTGGTCGTCAACCAGTTTATTGAGAATGTTTAGGCCACCTCGAGCAGTTTCCAATGACGCTAAAATGACTGATAGCCCTGTCAGAAAATAGCCTGCCATAGCAAAGCACGCCCCGCCAAACGCTAACGCCAGGCCCCCATAAAAAAGTAAATACGGCCGTTTTTGAAAATCAAAAAACCAAATCAACCCTGAGCCCAATAAGAAAAAGAGGGCACCAGCCGTTTCAGCATTAATGCCATAGCTGAGTCCGTCTGCTGTTAAAAGCTGTTGAGCTACTAAAATCAGGTTTGCCACTTCATACCCAAAAAATTGAATTTTATTGTGATGCTTGGCGACTTGTTGAATCATTTTAAACGTCCTTTACAACATTCGAATACAATAATGACAGTTTAAAAAACGGCCGTCGCCAAAACGTCACCAAGCGCCTAAAATTATTTAAAATTCAGAAATTTTATGAGGATAGTCGAATGAAATGTTGTGGACAATGTCAAGGCATAGAGCAAATATTTGATTCAAAGGTTGCCCGAGAAGACCTCAAACAATATCGTAAAAACGGCCCGACTAAAGCAACGCGTGTAGTGCTCGATTGGCTTGAGAGCTTAGGCCAAAATCAACTGTCTTTGCTTGATGTTGGTGGTGGTGTCGGTATCATTCAGCATGAGCTTTTTAAGGTAGGTGTGGTCAATACGGCCGTTCACGTTGATGCCGCCCAATCTTTTTTACAGGCTTCTAAATCGGAGGCAGAGCGACTCGGCCACGCCGAACAAGTCACGTACCAGCACGGCAATTTTGTTGAGCTGGCCAATGCATTGGAGCCAGCCGATATTGTGACGCTGGATCGGGTGCTGTGCTGTTATCACGATATGCCAGGTATGGTGAGAGCAACGGCCGTATCCGCTAAGAAATATATTGGCCTCATCTTTCCCCAAGACCGTTTTCTTTTTAAACTAGGTGTCAAAATTGCCAACTTAGGCCTGCTAATTTCAAGAAACCCGTTCCGCATCTTTATTCATCCAACCCAAACCGTAGATGCGCTTTTGAATGAACATGGGTTTCAACGCAAAATGCATAAAAAATTCCTCTTTTGGCAATCAATGGTATACGTTAAGCAAGCAAACTAAATCGCGACGCAGGCGTCCCCTGTACAGTAACGGCTTACTGATTTTCTTTAAACAAGGCTAACGTTTGACGCAGACCATCGACAACGGCCGTTTCTGGCTCAAACCCCAATTGCTCCTGAATCTTTTGAATATCCGCCACTGAATGCTGAATATCCCCTTGCCGAACCGGTTGATAGGTAATGGGCAATGGTTGATCACAAATGTGGCGTAGCATCGCCACAATGTCATTCAAACTCGTTTGAACGCCCCGTCCCACATTAAACCAAACCGCTTTTTCCGCCTCCAAAATTGGTTTAAACCCCGCTAGCAGATTCGCTTGCACCACGTCTTTTACAAACACAAAATCGCGTGTCTGCTCACCATCGCCAAAAATCGTTACGCCGTCACCTGCTAAGGCCCGCTGGCTAAAAATTGAAAGCACACCGGAATATGGGGATGATGGGTCTTGCCGAGGCCCAAACACGTTCATATAGCGCAAACCGACTGATTCAAGACCATACATTTGGGCGTAAACAACGGCCGTTAATTCTGAGGTCCGCTTTGCCATTGCGTAGGGGGTTATTGGGGCTATAGCGTCATGCTCCTCCTTGGGCAGCTTGGGATCATTGCCATAAACGGCCGCTGATGAGGCATACACAATTCGCGACACTCCCTCTACCCGCGCTGCTTCAAAAACATTGAATGTGCCAGTCACGTTGACAGCGTGATTTAAGGCTGGATTTTCAACAGATTTTGGCACGCTTACAAGCGCCGCTTGATGATAGACAAGCTCAATGTCTCGCATGACCTCTTGAACACATTCATAATCAGACACTGATCCTTCAACAAAATCAACGTTTAGGCCTAAAAGATTGTCCAAATGGCCGCTGCTTAAATCATCTAAAACACGGATTTGATGCCCTTTGGCAAGCAAAGCTTCAACTAAGTGGGAGCCAATAAAGCCAGCCCCGCCAGTGACCAAAATTTTCATTGAATCCTCTTCATTTTAGGCCAACTAAATTGTGGTTGAATAAAATAATACAGAAATCGTAAGGGCGGAATAGGCAGGCTGGTTAAACGTTAATCATTCGAGCTATTTTTACCCACCTAACTCGCCCTCTTAGACTGCAAATGTAAAAAAAGAGAGGCCTTACACCTCTCTAAAATACCAAAGAATTAAATTGATGACGATCCACAAAACTGTCTATTGTCGATCCGCCAAGGCCTGACTTCATCTATTGAACGGGTCAAGGACGCATTATTAATGGCAGATAGATTCGTTTTTCATTGGTGACAAACGTTGCGGTCACCTCTTTACTTTCATCAAGGGTGAGCTGACAAACGGCCGTTCCGCTGCAAGCCCCACTCCAGCCCATAAATGTGGCATCTGAACTAGCCGTTGCCGTTAGCGACACTGTGCTGCCTGCGGCAAACGTGCCCATGCAGTCCTCTGTGCAATTGATGCCCGCTGGGCTACTGACCACTGCACCGTCACCTCCTCCATCAATCGTCAAGTTCAATAAAAATTGATCCAGTTCAAAAGCCCCAATATCACATCCTGACCCTTGAGGTCGCAGGACGCCCCGCTGATCCAAAGCCGGGCAAGCGCTCGAATTAGCGGCATTTATTGCTAAGCTATCAGCTAACAAAGCGTGGGTTAGCGTCGCCCCGCCATTATCTTGCAGAGGGCCAAGTTGTTCGACTGATACATTAACAAGATCAGTCATCGAACTGAATGCGTTTACATTAGCTCCAAGCGCCCCAATCATATTATTGCCACCACTGACAAATGTATCGTTTGTCGTGAGGTAGAGGGCCACATCTTCAGCGAACCCACCCACTGCTACCGTATTATCAACCACCAACGTATTGGTCATTGTTGTTAAAATGTTGCTACTAAAAGCGCTCATGATGCCTGCCCCAGTTGTTCGGGCGCGGTTTTCCGTAATCGTACTATTAATGATTTTTGTATT
>JBCCFD010000361.1:0-8444 GCA_039029915.1 Chloroflexota bacterium | reverse complement strand
GTTGGTTGTTGGGAACGGCCGTTATTCTAAGTATGGCAAATTGAATTAAACGCAAAGACGCGGTGGCGCAAAGGGTGTGGTGTTTTTATTTCTCTGCGCTCTTTGCGTCTCCGCGTTCAGTTTTATCGGGTTCGTTGAGCGTAGACTGTTGACCGTTGAGTGTTGATTGTTGAAACGGCCGTTTATTTTATCACCTGCTCTAATAAATCTTCTACGCCAAGTGTAACTGCCATTTGCTTGAGGTAGTCTAAATCGAGTTGGTCCCGTTGCACTTTTACGACCCCCAGCACATCTCGCCACTGTCTTTCAGACTGCTCACCTCCGAGCCGGTACCATCTTAATTTAGCAAGAATTGTATCCTCGGCCGATAGAATATATATTTTGCGGTCAAAATTTTCAGCCACCTTCCGTGAGACACGTCGTTCAATTTGAGCCTTGTCAAAAGTGTCGTCTTTTGAGATAAAAAGATCAACTTTGAACATTGTTTCCAAATGAATAAGGTTGAAACTACTCTTGTTCTGAATTGCGTTGAAAGCCATTTGCTCGTCAGCATAAAAAGCGTTTTTTAATGGTGAAATGAAGTCGGAAACATTTGATTCTTTCATTAAAATCACTAAGTCGCTGTCTAATGTTGAACGGGCTGTGCCGTGTTGCGTGCTTGCTAAGGAACCAACGACAACATAGGGGATTTTTAGTCGTTCCAAAACATCAATCACAAGTAAAGTGACGGCGATGGGTTCAGGAAGATGCTGGCTCATTCAGCACTCCATAAACCTTAGTAGCTAGCTCTTCTCCTAGTAAAATATCTGCAAGACGTCTTTTGACTTCAGAATCTGAGGCGTTGGGATGCCTTTGGCGGATTCCTTCAATGGCAAATTGTTTGACTGTCGCATTCAGATCACCAACCATTTTAAACTTCTGCCATGAGGGGGCTTGGCGTAAAAGTGTTAGTAAAACGGCTTCTGCCTCGGAGGAGGTGTCGTTTAATGGGTCATGATCTATCATGATCTAAGTATAACCGAAATTTTCTTATCTTTGGGCAAAGGCAAAGACGACCTTTGGTTGTTCTGAACGGTGAATTGTACATTAGGGGAAACGGCCAGGATGAATTGTAAATGGTAAATTTTGAATGATGAATTGTAAATTAGGGGATAACGGCCGTACCGTTGATTGTTAACTGTTGATTCTTAGAAACGGCCGTAAACCGCTTCGGTTTACCATTCAAAATTCATTGTTCACCCCTTCGGCAAGCTCAGGGCAGGCTATTTACAATAGAATGTGCTTCTCGCATTTGATGAGGATCTGCATAATAGCGGGGCAAGGGATAGGCGTTTGACAAGGCCTCAATATGTGCCGACTCCATTTTGACAATAATATCTATATCAAATGTAGCTCGAGTAATCCCATAAATAGTGGCTGCAAACCCTCCTATAATGACATATGGGATATTGAGATTTTCCAGTTTGAGTAAAATATCAAGAAATAGATTGGGACCAAGCGGGGATGCTTTTGGCACGTTTGATTTCCTCAAGAAGTTTTAAATTAAGTTCGACGTTTGTGATTTCAGGAAATTGCTTACGAAGGCGACCTCGTATAATGCCAATCATTAAAGATCGAGCGTCGAGCATTGCTTGAATCCGTTGACCGGGTGAGAGCTTTAACCGCAAGCGCATCAATTCGATATCAGTATGTGCAATTTTGTTTCTTTCTTTATTAATCATGACATCTACAGGCGAAGCACAGCATTTAATGTGTTTTACTTAGTAGGAGAACAAAAACTTTATCGATGCTACCTAATTTTGAAAGGCTTTTTGTTCTTTATTAATTAGCATAGGATCAATTATACCACTTGCAAGCGCAATTGTGAGTGATGTTGGAAGTGTGCATTCTGATGTATAAAAATATTTAGTGTTATGTATTGACAATTGTTTATTATGAACGGCCGTTTATTTTAGAACTTTCTCCAATAAATCTTCTACGCCAAGTGTAATAGTGGGAAATAGCTAGGTGAGCTTTCCGTTGAATAAAGATGATGATTAGCGTGTGACGCGGTACAGCTGTCTAAGTATGGCAAATTGAATTAGACACAAAGACGCGGTGGCGCAAAGGGTGTGGTGTTTTTATTTCTCTGTGCTCTTTGGGTCTCCGCGTTCAGTTTTATCGGGTTCGTTGAGCGTTGACTATTGACCGTTAAGCGTTGGTTGTTAGAAACGGCCGTTTTAAAGAAGATCAGCAAGAAAAAATTCCTGAAAATTACAAAACCGCCTCAATTGGGGGGCTTTCGCTAATTTTTTCCTGCAAAAATGAAGCAATATCTTGATAGGCTTCAGTTGATTTGCTAGAAAATTGGGCGATGTTGAAAAAGCCATGCACCTGTCGCGCATACGCTTTATAGTTCACGACGTTATTGACTGACTCAAGTGCCTTCGCATAGGCAATGCCTTGATCGAGCAGCGGATCAAATTCGGCCGTCACAATCATGGCGGGAGGCAGGTTTTCTAAGCGGCCCAAGAGCGGCGAGCAATCTGGTTCAAACCGGTCTTCGTCCTGCGTGACATATTGTTCACCAAACCAGTCCATTGCTTTTTTGTTTAAGATGGGGGCTTCAGCAAATTTGTACGTTGAGGGATACGTTTTTGTGAGATCCACAGCGGGGTAGATAAGCACCTGCTTGGAAATTCGAGGCGCAGTTTGGCTGTCGCGTGCCTTTTGACAGAGCACGGCCGATAAATTGCCTCCCGCGCTATCTCCAGCAACAGCAATATCCGTGGTGTCAGCCCCTATCGAAGCCCCATTTTCTGCTGCCCAGTGAAGCGCATCCCAGGCGTCTTCGACAGCGGCGGGGTACTTATTTTCTGGAGCAAGACGATAATCAACCGCCACAACGACCCGCCCAGTGTGATGGGCCATGTTGCGACAAACGCGGTCATGAGAGTTGAGGTTGCCAATCACCCAGCCGCCACCGTGGAAGTAAATCAGCAACGGCCGTTTCTCAGCAAGGGTTGGTCGATAAACGCGAATCGGTATGGGGGCGGAACGGCCGTTGATCGCCATATCCTCTACCTTGGGCAGAGGGATCACCTTGCCAAAAATCATATCAGCAATCCAGCCTTGACCTATCTTTTCCTGCGCCCGCAGCGCTTCCGGCGTTGATTTGTGAAATTGACCCTGTCCCGTTAGCTTCATCAGTTGATGAAAAATCCGCATTTTCCACTCTAAATTCATTTATGCCTCATGACCGTTTTAGGGGGTAAGTGGTAGGTTGCCAGACGCTTCCACCTACTCCAATTGCAAATTACCTTTTTTACCCTTTCTTCTCTATTCTCTAACCCATTTTTACAAATAAGCTTCTTTATGCACCTTGCGCGTGATTCGACGATAGCCTATTGTTGATCCAGGCCATAGGGTTGTGTTTTTCCCATTTCCCAATTGATACCAACTGGTACATCCACCAGTTTGCCAGACGGTGCTTTTGAGCTTTTCTTGAATCTCGGCATTGTGCTCTGCTTGCACCGTAGGGTCGATATCCAAAAATGATTTGTTTTCTTTTTCTAAATACCGCACATAGTCCATGATGTAGTTGTATTGGGATTCCATCATCAAAATGACGGAGTTGTGCCCCAAGCCTGTGTTTGGGCCAAGCAGAAAGAAGAGGTTGGGATAACCAGAGGTAGAGATGCCAAAGTAGGCTTCCGGCCCGGTATCTTTCCATTCGGTTAACAGTTCGCGCGGCTGTCCGTTTTGTGATTTACGGCCGTTGATCTTCATATCTACTAAAAATTCTGAGGCCACAAAACCTGTGCCCAAGATGATTGTATCGATGGGTCGTTCAACACCTGCCTGATCAATAATCGAGTTGGCCCTGATCTCTTGAATGCCTGACGTGATTAAATCAACATTTTCTCGCTCTAGGGCTGGATAATAATCATCTGATACCAGGGCGCGTTTACAGCCGAACTTATAATCAGGCGTCACCGCCCTGCGTAGCTCGGGATCAGAAATTGAATTGTTGATATGCTTGAGGGCCTCGCTTGTTGCATAATTAGCCACCGTTTTATTCCCCAGAAAATTCAAAACGGCCGCTTCTAATACCCAGTAGCGACGGCCGCGCAGCAGCGATTGTAAAAATGGCAAATTTTTAAGCCATCGCTTTCGATTTTCAGAGACTGGCGCATCGTCACGCGGCACAATCCACGGCGGCGTGCGCTGGAAAAGAGAGAGCTGTTGAACCTGCGGCGCGATTTGGGGGACAAATTGAATCGCACTCGCTCCTGTCCCAATAACCGCCACTCGTTTGCCTGTTAAATCATGGTCGTGATTCCAGTTTGAAGAGTGAAATTGGGTCCCCTCAAACTGGTCTAGGCCGGTGATATTGGGAATGTGTGGGCGATTAAGCGGTCCCATTGCCGAGACCACAAATTGTGCTGTCCATTCCCGTCCATCTCTTGATTTTAAATGCCAAACTCCCTCATCTTCATCAAATTTAAGCGTTTGAATATCGGTGTTAAATTGAATCTGTTTCTCAATTTGGAACCGCTTCACGCACTGTTTTAAATACGCTAAGATTTCAGGTTGGGTGGGAAATAGTCGAGACCATTCTGGATTTTGGTCAAAGGAAAAGGAGTAGACGATGGAGGGAATATCACAGGCACAGCCGGGGTAGGTATTGTCGCGCCACGTGCCTCCAATTTCGCTGGCTCGTTCAAAAATAATGAAATCTTGACGACCCGCCAGCCTGAGGCGAATGCCCATGCCTAAGCCACCAAAACCCGCACCAATGATGGCAAATTGAACGTGATGTGATTCTGAATGTTCTTTTTTCACTGCGCTCTACTTTTGAATGACAAAGTTTGTTGAATTAAGTTATTGTAGGATTAAGTGAAACGAAGTGCCTGTTTTGAATAAAAAGACGGCTATAAACTTCGTTTCCTCAAGGTTCTAAAGCTTTGATCTAACGTGGTTTTCAAATTAGAAACTTCGGAACACTTAGTAATTTGTTGCCAAAAGGTTAGTTTAAAAAAATCTTGCCTGGATTTAAAATGTTATTAGGGTCCAGGGTTTCTTTGAGCTGTTTCATGAGGGTAATGGCTGGATAGCCGTGCTCTTGAACCATATATTGCCGTTTACCAATGCCAACGCCGTGCTCACCCGCGCAGGTGCCGCCTAAGCCAATTGCTTTTGACACTTGCATCTGTTTAAAGCGGTTTGCACTTTCGGCGCACTTTTTATCATTTGGCTTATAGTGAACACCGATTAGCAAATTACCATCTCCAGCGTGCCCCAGAATATTACAATTAATGTTGAGCTTTGACACAGAATCGGCCGTAAATTGCACCATTTTCGGGAACTGTGAGATGGGGACTGACACATCCGTAATGAGCCATTTATGGGAGGGGTGCTTGCGGACGTTGAAGCGGCGAATTTGTTTACGCGCCCGCCACAGCCGTTGGCTCTCTTCCTCTGAGTGGGCGTCGTTAAATTGGATGCAGCCGTGATCTTCACAAATGATTTGGGCCACTTCCATCTGTTTCTCCATCCACGCGGCGGTGTTGCCGCTAAACTCAATGAGCAGTGAGGAACCTAATGGAATATCCAGATCAGCTTCTGTAAACAAGGTTTGGGCTGTGTTTTCATCAAGCAGCTCAAGGGCGGCGGGCTGCATGCCGTTGCCGATGATTTCAGACACGGCCGTTGCTATTTCTATGATGTTGTTGAATACGGCCGTTGCCGTTACTTTGCGCTTGGGAATGGGCTCCAATTTCAGCGTTGCTTGGGTTACTAATCCCAGCGTGCCCTCTGACCCTGCAAAAAGCTGGGTTAAGTTATAGCCTGCTGCCTGTTTGATTGAACGTGACCCCGTTTGAATAATTTCCCCATTGGCCAGAACAACTTCAAGCGCCAGCACGTTCTCATTCGTTGAGCCATACTTGATGGTGTGAGGCCCAGCCGCGTTCGTGGCAATCATGCCCCCGATACTGGCATTAGCACCTGGATCAGGTGCAAAAAAGAGGCCGTGCTCCGCTAAGATAGCATTCATATCTTTGTACATCACACCGGCTTGAACGGTGACCTGTAAATCACGTTCATGCAGATCAATAATTTGGGCCATGTGAGAAAAATCAATCACAATCCCCTTTTGAACTGGAATCGAATTTCCTTCTAAGCTTGTGCCTGCGCCCCATGCCGTAACGGGAACCTTGTACCGATTGGCAAGCTGAACGATCTCGCTCACCTCTTGGGTGGTTTGTGGCCAAACAACCACATCCGGTAAGACTTGGTCATAATCTGATTGATCTTGTGCGTGTAACTGTCTGTCAGCTCCCGAAACTGAGACTCTTGCAATGCCTAAAATGGATCGCAATTGTTTTAAGATTCTTGATTGCATGCTACATATTTTCCTGCCTTATTCTGATAGGGTTTTTTGACAAAAGAAAAACCAGCACTGGGGAAATGGGGTGCTGGTTTTAAATAATCAAAAACCTAATTCTATTGTGGCATAAAAAGTGATCATGTCAACTTACGAATGTGAAATCAGTAACGTCGTTATGCCCCCAATCTTGAAATCGCATGCTCACCAAAGGCGACCGAAATCAATTTGGTCTCCATGTAGAAGTCAAAGCTGTAATCTCCCCCATCACGGCCAATGCCGCTACTCTTTACACCGCCAAACGGGGTGGGTAAGTGCCGGACATTTTGAGAGTTTACCCACACCATGCCGGCTTCAACACCGTGCGCCATTTTTAGAGCGCGAGTCACGTCTTGGGTCCAGATATAGGCGGTGAGGCCATATTTCACTCCGTTGGCAATCTCCAACGCTTCAGCATCACTGTCAAATGCAAAGGCGGTTAAGAACGGGCCGAACACTTCTTCTTGGGCAATGCGCATATCGGGGGTGGCATCTCTAAAAAAGGTGGGGTTGATGTAACAGCCTTGGTCTAGGCCCGCTGGCTGTTGCCCATCACCTACCATGAGCGTGGCACCATCTTCTTGCCCAATGGTGACATAGTTGGACACCTTGTCCCAGTGACCTTGGTGAATCAATGGGCCAATCTCTGTTTGGGGGTCAAGTGGATTTCCAACTTTGATATTTTTGACCCGCTCAGCGAGCTTGGCCGTAAATTCTTCATAAATCGGCCGTTCAACAAGTAGTCGACTGCTTGAGGTGCAACGTTCCCCATTCAGACTGTATTTCATGAAGATTGCCGCATCGAGGGCGCGGTCAAGAGCGGCATCGGCAAAAACGATGACGGGGTTTTTGCCCCCAAGCTCAAAGTGAACTCGCTTTAAGGTTGGGGCGCCTTGGGCCATAATATGGCTACCGGTGGTCGTTTCACCAACAAAAGCAATTGCTTTAATATCAGGATGTTCAGTTAATGCTTTCCCAGCCGTTTCACCAAATCCGTTCACTAAATTAATGACCCCAGCCGGAATACCTGCTTCATGAATGAGTTCGGTTAATCGCTGGGCGGTCACCGGGCTCAGTTCAGCTGGTTTGTGGACGACCGTACAGCCTGCCGCTAAGGCGGGTGCAATCTTCCACGTGCTGAGCATGAATGGCGTGTTCCACGGGGTAATGACGCCAACGGGGCCAATTGGATAGCGAACGGTGTAGTTGAGGTGCTCTTTGGTTGGTAGGGCTTGCCCATCTTCGGCTGATTCACAGCGATCGGCAAAGAAGCGGAAGTTGGCCGCTCCGCGAATGGCGGCTTTGGCCATGAAGCGAATTGGCTGACCGGTGTCGAGTGATTCGAGCAACGCTAGCTCTTCGGCGTTTTCTTCAATGAGGTCTGCAACGCGATAAAGCAAATCACGTCGCTTTTTGGCTGAGACAGCGGCCCAAGCGGGAAAGGCGGCTTTGGCGGCTTGGGCCGCCGCATCAATATCGGCGGCGTCTCCTTCTTGGACGGTACAAATACGGCCGTTATCAATCGGACTCAAATTCTCGTATGTTTTCCCAGAAATCGCGTCTACGTGTTTGCCATTGATAATATTTTTCACGCCTCGCGCTTCAACATCAGCCCGATACGCTTTGATTTTTTCTAAATTTTCCTGTAGCGTGCCCTTCGCGGCCATAGTGCCTCCATTTTGGTAACAGATAATTAGTAATTGGTCATTCGGGATTGAGAGATTGGGAGATTGTTATCCGATCCCCGATCCCCGTCCCTCTCCCTTGCAATCGGTAATATGAGCGCTCACAGCTCATAGCCCAAAACTCACAGCTACCCCGCAATAATCTCATTTTCCAACGCCCCAATCTCATCGATTTCCACGCGCATAACGTCGCCCGGATAAACATGAGAGATGCCTTTAGGGGTGCCTGTAAAAATGATGTCGCCGCGCTGCATCGTTTTAAATTCAGTGATGTAAGCGATCAGCTGAGCCACACTGTGACGCAGGTGCTTGGTGTTACCTTCCTGACGCAGTTCGCCGTTGACATAGGTGCG
>JBCCFD010000360.1:0-8471 GCA_039029915.1 Chloroflexota bacterium | reverse complement strand
GTTCGTAATCTGATTGTTGGGCTGATTCCAAGAATTTCACTTCGATGCCAAAATCTTCACCAGCGCGTTCCAAACCAGCCCATGCTGTAGCGTTGAATGATTTATCATCGATACCACCAACGTCGGTTACTTCACAAACTTGGACCATGCTTTCGCCATCATCCATCGCTTCTTCAACTTCTTCGGTGACTTCTTCAACCACTTCTTCAACAGCTTCAGTGACTTCTTCAACAGCTTGTTGGACTTCTTCAGAGCTGTCTTCGACCACTTCTTCAACAGCATCTGTGACTTCATCAACAACCTGATCTACATCTGTTGCACCGTCACATGCTGCCAAAATAAGGGCGAACAATACAAATAAAACTAAGGGAAACTTTTTGATTGTCTTCATATTCTCCTCGTAAAAATATAGAAAAACTGCACTTTCAAACAAAACTCGTTGCACAATTACAACAGTTCAGACCTTTCCAATGGGAATTCGACATTTTTGCAAATCTTTACCTCAATTTGATTTTAAACAGCTTACAATGGCTAGATTCACGACGGCCATCAAATAATAACGGCCGTTTGTTGCAAACACACAGCGGCTTAACGAATAAGATAATGTGGCTTGCAACCCTTCATTGGGTAGGAAAAATCAATGGCGGATTATACAGAGTTTCACATAGGGTACAAAATTAAAATTTATAAAGAAATGATAAGGGAAGAGTGAAAAATAAAGAGGGCATAGACGATGATTTATTTAAAGAAGTAGCTCGAAACGTAGCGTCCCAACAAGCGGTTTGTACCCTAGTTTTCGATTGATGCTTAGCATGGCCTCGTTGTTGGAATCATTGTGCGTGCGAACGGAGTCAGCGCCAAAAGATTTGGCAAAGTTTAAGCCCACAATTTTGAGGGCTTGGGCGATTTTTTGGCCGCGATACGGCCGTGTCACCCCAGTCATGTTGTTGTACATAAAATTTTCTGTTTTTTGATACCCCAAAGCAGATAGCCCTACAACAGTTTCGCCAACTGCCGCCATAAGTTGGCCTTCTGGAACAAACCAATCGGCCGTTTCGAATAGATGATTAAACTCATCAAATGAAAATTTCCCTGAAAAGCCGGGATCGTCTAAATAGGTCTCATGATTCACTTCATAAAGCTTGTGACGCCACTCTGGCGTATCACCGACATCAGCCAAAGAGAAAAAACGCACCCCCTGCGCTTCAACCCTGTTAATCAAATGAGCAAACTGATTCGGATCAAAGGTCTGAAGATCAACCCTAGACTCAAACATATGTTTTGAAAGAGTAAAGTCTCGACTTTTAATAAATGATTGACATGGCTCGCAATTATCGTAGCATTCAACCGTAATCTCTCGCGCCCCGTGTGCTTTTGCAGTGGCAAAGGCTTCATCATACAGCTGTTTCCCAATGCCTTGCTGCCGCTTTTCGGGATCGACAATGACGTCAATGTAAAAGCTATCATCTTCAATATCTCCCTCGGTTTGTAAAAGCATGCTATACCCCACCACGTTTCCATCATTATCGTGAAATATAGAGCGTTGCCGTACAGGTGAGCGGGCCATCCGTTCATCACCGTTTTTGAGCCAATCGGCCGTGACATGAATGTTCCAAACTTTATTGAGGAGCAAAGCCAATTGCTTATAATCTTTCTCAGGGTCTGCAGAACGAATCTTATTCATTTTCAAGCCTCAAAACTAAAATAGATGAAATTTTTGTACAGTAAAACAAGAAAGCGAAATTGAGTGTCCTAAAGCATATCGAAATTAAATGGGACATCAAAACTAGGGTTCTGTCCAGCATGAAATGATGGCAATTGAAATGGACGAAACATTAGTAACGGCAAGCTTGTCGAAGTCGCCGTGATGTAAAGCCTAGCTAATGATTTTTTGGATGATTTTTAGCTTTTCGCTCGTTGCCTCGTTTATAATTTCCGGTTAAGCGAGCCATCAACTGCTGCTGAGAAGCAAATTCACTTTTCTCAATTTTCCTGACAAATTCAATCGCTTTTTTTCCACGAAGCGTCGTCGCAAGCTTGTGCCAATGATAGATTAACACATTGCCATTTTTGGCAACTTTAAAATCAAATCCTAAGTTTTCTTCCACTGGTCTCTCACTTAGACAGCGTCAGTTTTAAAAACTGACGGTGCTTAAAACTATTACGCTCTTAGTCGTTCCATCTTCGGATCGTAGAGCGGTTCATTAACGACCGTGGCCGGGAATTTCTCACCGAAGTATTCAATCTCAACTGCCGTTCCGTTTTCTGCATGCTGGATAGGTAGATAACCATACATGATAAACTTGCCCAAAGAGTAGCCAAAATTTGACGTCGTCACATGACCAATACAGTCTCCATCGGCAAAAATCGATTCGTACCCTAGAGACATACCGTCGTTATCAAACGTCATACAGCAAAGCTTTTTCTTGAGCGGTTTCTTTTTAAGGTCAAGACACGCTTCTTTGCCAATAAAATCGGCCGTTTTCTTGAGTCGCACCGTCCAGCCAAGACCAGATTCGTAAGGGTTGTACTCATTGTACACGTCGCCCCCCCATAGCCGATACCCTTTTTCAAGCCGTAACGAATCAAACGCCCCCATGCCAGCTACCGGCATCTCGAACTCACGTCCAGCTTCCCAAATCGTGTCCCAAACCGGGAGGGCCATATCCATTGGGAAATGAAGCTCCCAGCCTAGCTCACCAGCGTATGAGATGCGCAGCGCATAAACAGGCGTAAGGCCAACGGTGATCCATTTGGCGGTAAAGTATGGGAAGGCCTCATTGCTTACGTCGTCATCGGTTACTTTTTCAAGCACTTGGCGGGCGTTTGGCCCCCAAAGACCAACGGCCGTATATGAATTTGAAATGTCCGTAATCATGACCGAGCCATCTTTCGGGGCGTGTCGTTCCACCCAATCCATATCCATCGGCAACGTTCCTTCCCCCACAAACATCCAAAATTCATTTTGTGAAAGACGAGACACGGCGAGGTCACGACGAACTCCCCCCTTAGGTGTCAACCAAGTCGTATAGACGACTCGACCTACCTTGACATCCATTTCGTTACTGCAAAGATAATTTACAAAATCGGCTGCGCCCTCACCCGCTACTTTGATAATGGAAAGCCCTGTCAAATCAAAAAGCGCCACATTATTCCGCGTCTCAAGATGCTCAGCCCCCATTAGCGGTGACCAATGCTCGGCTGCCCAACCTGAACGCTGCGGAATTTGGTCTTCATATTTTTCAAGAAGCCGACTGTTTTCCTCAACCCAATTTGGCAGCTCCAAACCGGCAAAAGCGGTCATTTCAGGATTCATCTTCTCGATGCGCGGGTGGAAAGGGCTCAGGCGCACGTTGCGCGGCTCCGAAACGGACTGCTTTGGGTGAATGATGTCATACACTTCACGATAGTTTTTCTTGGTAATGATCGAAGTGAACGTTTCTGTCGTTTGGAACTGGTGGAAGCGGTGCAGATGCGCCTGCCGCATATCCCATTCGGTGTCACCATACACCATCCATTCAGCCACAGATTTACCCACCCCGCCCGCATGCGTAATCCAAGAGGCAACGGCCGTCCAGAACCCTTTAACTTTTGCCTCACCAATAATAGGCATGCCGTCAATTGAAAAAGCAAACATGCCGTTGAACTGGGTCTCAAACTCAGCTCCTTCAAAATGGGGCATCAGGTGTTTGCACTGTTGCCACGGCTCCCCAAAGAAATCCTCGGGGGTAAATTCATGCATGGCGGTTTTTTTAACATCCTGCGGCCGCACCATGTGGGGTTTATGCCAATAGCTCCCTACCCCATATGCATCCCAATGTTGACGATAGTACATCACGGAATCAAGCTCGCGCATGGTCGGCAGTGTGACCTCATGGTCTTTGTTGTTGCGGTCATACTGGCTAAACTGAGCCAGCGGTTTGGTAATCAAATATTGGTGCTCAAATGCCATCAGTGGCAAATGGACGCCAAGTTTCTTGCTTAGGGCGGGTGCCCAAATATTGGCACACAGCAGAACGTGTTCACATTCGATGCGGGGCATATCAGGGTTGTTGGTGAGTACGGCCGTTACCGCCTCATCCTTCACCTCAATATCCGTCATCGCCGTGTGCCCCACAAACTTAGCGCCACCAGTGGCCATCGCATCTCGTGCCATCGCTCCCGTCACGTGAGACCCCTTAACAATCATGCCTGACGGCACAAAAAGGCTACCCATAATGGCATCTTTGTTTAGCAAAGGCAGTTTATCAACCGTTTCTTGGGGCGTAAGGAGATGTGATTCAGCCCCATATGCCTTACCGGTACCGTGCAGCCGTAATAAATCTTTCAGTCGGGCGTCAGAAATGGCGACTTCTAGTTGCCCTACTGGATTAAACGTGTTTTGGTGCTCTGAAAATGGCTTTAACGATGCGATCAACTCAGAGGTATACATCCCCAATTGACTCATTAATTTTGAATGGCTTAATGGCACGACACCACCCGGGGCATGGGAAGTCGAGCCATCATTTTCATACAGCTCACCCTTGTCGATAACAAGGACATCTTTCCAGCCAAACTTAGTCAAATGATACGCCGCGCTACAGCCCACAATGCCTGAGCCGATAATGACAACTTTTGCGTGATGGGTCATGGGTTTTCTCCTCTGTGGAAGTTGGTGTTGGTTATTTGTTATTGGGAGATTGGGTCATTAGGTGATTGGTATTTAATCATAGGAACATACCATTTACCATTCTCTCTCCTCTTTTCTCTATACTCTTTACTATCTGGGTATAGTAGCATCCCCCAAAAACCACGCAATAGAAATGGTTTCCAATGTTAAAAACGGCCGTTTGTGCAAACATCAAAACCTAAATTGACGGCAATACTATAGATCGTTGACTGTTACTTTTTAATTGTTGACTGCAACCCCTTTCCTTTTCTAAAATGAAAACACAAAATTCAGTTCAGTCAAAATAGTGTACCTATGACAACTCTGCATAAAGAAATAGACTTTCATTTTAATTTAGCAGACCTCAAACAAGTCTGTTTTGAGCTTGGCTTTGATATTGAACACCTCCCAGATGGAGGTAAGATGATCAAAATCATTGAACTACTCATTCACTTTCAGCAGACGAACCGGCTTGCTTTGCTTAAAGATAAGCTCCAAGAGCACCGCCCATCTAGAATATGGGATAACTCTTTTAAGAACCTTCCAAACTTTTCGCAGTTTCGAAATCAAAATCTACTGTCTATTCCCAACCAACTCCCAACCCGCCCTGAACATTTCATTGGTCGTGAAAACGAAATCGATATGCTCGTCAAAAACCTCCAACCGAGTCAAAAGGTAACATTATGGGCCACAGGTGGCATGGGTAAAACCGCAATTGCCATCGAAACACTTTATCGGCTTGACGAACAGAACGAACTCCTTACCCGTTTTCCAGATGGCATCATCTTTTTTAGCTTTTACGGCCAGGGGCAAAATGAAAACTTGTACCAACACCTTATCCATACCTATAACTTAATAGACACAAACATTACCTTGTCTAATGCAATGCGCTATTTGGAAGGCAAACAGATGTTACTCATTTTTGATGGGGCAGAAGAAGCAGAGGATTTAGTTCAAGCGATCCAGCTACAGCAAAAAAACGGGTTACTCATTACTACCCGAGACCGACGCTCCTCAGGGGGTAAACGTATCGAGGTGGGATTACTCCCAGTGACTGAGTCGAAAGATTTGCTAAGGGAATGGTGCCAAACTGAACTAGATGAAGTGGTTGCGGAGCAAATTTGTGCAGCAATCGGCCGTTTACCCTTAGCAATTCGCTTAGCTGGTCGGTATTTAGGCGAAACAGGAGAGCTGCCTACAGATTATCTCCATGCCCTACAGCAGGACCCAATTTATGAACTACACCAAGGAGAACATCAAATTGATAGCATTGAGATATTGCTTAGACGTACTGTAAGCCAACTAGATGCTTCCTCTCAAACTAGTATTGCATTATTGGGATGGGCTGCCTTTTTACCAATCCCAATAGAGACATTAGAGATTGTCGTAAAAAACGACCTACGTCAAGCTCTCAACCAACTAAATCGGAACGGCATTATTGAGCGGGATGTGGGGTTTGCCGTTTTAACCCATGCATTGATTTATACTTTTGCTCGTTACCGTATGGAAACTAGCCTTAATTCCATTACTTCCCTAATAAAATACTATATTCAGTTCCTCAAAAAATATAATAGTAGAACCTTATCGGATTACAAAACAGTCCACCACCATATTCCACATATTTTATCCATTTTGGATAAAAGCTTAGAAGAAAAGCACTGGTTTTACTCGAACCAACTCGCTTTGTATCTTGACAACTATTTTAATTATCAAGGAATGAGCCAAAAAAGAATTGAAGTCATTAAACAAGGAATTCAATCGGCTAATGCAATATATGATAGTCAAAGTTTGTCCATTCACTTAACTCGCATAGGTAATGCATATCGTAATGTTGAGGATTTTGAGAATGCTATCAAATATCTTCAAAATGCATTAGCTTTATCACGAACGTTAGGGTTACCAAGTGATGAAGCAGGACACCTGAATAATTTAGGAATAACATACAGAGAAATTGGGCAAATCAAATTCTCCATAAATTGTCACAAACAAGCTCTAGCCATCTCTCGAAAAATTGGTTTTCGTTTAGGGGAAGGTAATTCTTTAAGCAATTTAGGATTAAATTATCGAGTTCTTGAACAACGTGAAAAAGAGCTCCAACATCATGAACAAGCATTGGAGATAGCAAATGAAATTAACAATATAGAATTAAAATTAAATTCATTAAATAACTTAGGAATAGCCTACAAATCAAATCTCCAAATTGACAAAGCTATCGATTGTTTTGAAAAAACATATTCTATTTCGGTTAATATCGAGAATCGAAGGGGGGAAGGCTCAAGCTTATGTAATTTAGGGTTATCATATTGGCAAAAAGGTAATAAGAACAAAGCTAGGGATTATTTGTTGCAATCGTTACATATTTTCAAAGAAATTCATTCTCCGCAAGCTATTAAGGTTGCAAAGTGGCTTAATGAGATAGATACGTAGCGCACTTTTTTTACGATATTAACCCACAAACTTATTCAAAATAACAGAGTTTAAATGAAATAAACAACAATGATTGAAGTTTACTAAAATAGAAGGATATTCACGTTAACTGCCTGAAGATTGTTGCGGTCAATTAAAGCTGATTATGGATTTGATTTATGCAGTTAATCTCAAACGAGCCAAACAAACCCAAATACCACCAAAAAAAATTTTTGATACACTCGATACATGTTAACTTGGGTTATTGCGTCACTTAAATCAATCCTTGGTGATAAGGAAAAGCTCCATCGGTCTAGCTTACTTCCACTACTCTTGCCATTTATTTTGTTAATTGTGGTTGGCACAGTGGTTTATGCGTTTCTTGAAGGGTGGACGCTGTTTGATTCACTTTACGCCACAATTATTACCATCACAACGGTGGGGTATGGCGACCTTTCACCACAGACACAAAGCGGCCGTATTTTTGCCATCTTCTTTACCCTCGTCGCTATTGGCTTGGCTGGATATGCCATCTCCAGTGCGGCCGCTATTTTATTCGAAACGCAGCAGGAAAATCGCGAAAAAAGAATCTTTGAAAAACGTATGAACGAAATCGCAAAACTTTCAAATCATATTATTGTTTGTGGGGGCAGCATTATTGGTAATCGAGCGGCAAGCGAATTTAAACGTCGCGGCTTTCCGTTTGTTATCATTGAGCAAGAGGAAGCCAACCTCAAACGCACCCTCCTTTGGCTCCATGATGAGTATGTCCGTAAACGGTTGGCTCATTATGAAACCCTAGAAGAGGTAGACTGGAGCGTCGAAGAGCGTATGAGTGTTGACGAGCTATCAAGAGCAACAGGCGTTCTTTACATGCTGGAAGACCCTACCGAAGAACAAGTGCTCCGCACCGCAGGCATCCACCGCGCCTATGGGGTTGTGACAGCCATGGAAGATGATCGCGACAATACCACCATCATTCTCAGCGCTCGAGATATGGCGAAACGACTCAATAATTTAAAATTGCGCATTGTGGGCAGTGCTGACACGGACACAAACATCCACACGCTTTATTTGGCGGGTGCAAATCGGGTCGTCTCCCCAAATATGATGGGCGGGTTTTCACTTGCTTCTAATATGTTGGACCATGACACGGCCGAATTTTGGGACCATCTGCAGTTGCAATCAGATCAAAAGATTCGGTTTGGGGATATGAACGTCAGCGATCACCCTGAAATCGTGGGTTGGACAACGGATGAACTGCGGCACAAAATGTCTCAAATGGTCATTGCCATCCGTCGTAACGGACAATTTATGATTACCCCCGCTCCTGATGTGGCAATTATGTCTGATGATGTCCTTATTGTGATTGGTGAAAATATCGCCTAACTTTCTCAGACTCCGGGCCAAAGTAAAG
>JBCCFD010000359.1:0-8524 GCA_039029915.1 Chloroflexota bacterium | reverse complement strand
TTTAATGGCACCGCCTGCCTTAACCACAACTATCGCGAATTCTTTGGGGGCTTTGTCGAATGGGCCGAAACCCTAGCCGATAGCAAAAACGCAGTCGCTTACCGTGAAGAAGTAACGGCAAGTGAAGATGCATCGCGCTGGCAAAGTTTGAGCGCTGGGGCAAACTATAAGACGGCTTACTGCATGGCCGTCTGCCCAGCCGGTGAGGACGTTATTGGCCCTTACTTAGCAGATAGAAAGGGGTTTTTACAAGAAACTGTTAAGCCTCTCCAGCAAAAAGAGGAAATTATTTATGCAACACCCACCTCTGATGCCGTTGCTTACACTCAAAAACGATACCCACACAAAACGGTTAAGCTCGTTGATGGCGGCCTCCGCCCTAAATCAATCAAAGGATTCATCTGGGGGAGCAAAATCGCCTTTCAGCGGATGCAATCAAAAGGGCTTGAAGCTGTATTCCACTTCAGTTTTACAGGCGAAGAGCAAGGGGATTACACATTCACAATAAAAAACCGAACATTAGTCGTCGAAGAAGGGCTTCACCACGACGCAGACCTTAAAGTAACTGCCGATAGCCAAGCGTGGGTCAAGCTTCTCAACAATCAGCTTCATCCTATTTGGGGTGTAATTACACAAAAACTTAAAATTAAGGGAGACCCTCGGCTTCTCCTCCATTTTCAAAAATGTTTTGGATAACTAGCGTGAGGGAAAACCTGACAGGTTTCCTACCAACTTTTTAAACAAACGATGCGCTTAAACCTATCAGGTTTGGCAAATCACCTAAAAGGGACAAAAATGAACACAAAAATTTTCCCACAAGATCAACTCAGCACCCGTTTACGCAACAGCTACGGCAATTGGGCCGTTATCACAGGCGCGTCCTCTGGCATCGGTTTAGCGCTTGCTAAACAAACCGCATCAGCTGGATTAAATGTCGTTTTAGTGGCTCGGAGTGAGGACAAGCTCAACCTGCTTGCCACTGAATTACAAGAGGCTCACGGTATTGAATCACGCGTCGTGCCGGCTGATTTGGGCACGGTGGAAGGGATAACGGCCGTTCAGCAGCAAACGAACGATCTCGATATTGGCCTCTTTATCGCTTCTGCTGGCTTTGGTACGTCAGGTGAATTTCTCGATGGCAACATCGAAGAAGAGCTAGCGATGCTGAATGTAAACTGTCGTGCCTTGATGATGCTCACTTGGCACTTTGGACGTCAATTCGCAGAAAAAGGCCGAGGCGGCATCGTTTTGCTTAGCTCAATTGTTGGCTTCCAAGGGATGCCCAATGCGGCGCACTATGCGGCCACCAAAGCATATGTGCAAACGCTCTCCGAAGCCCTCACCGTTGAACTCAAATCCAAGGGCGTTGATGTTCTAGCCGCTGCCCCTGGCCCAACAAACAGCGGCTTTGCGAGTCGAGCCGATATGCAAATGGGTGCCGCGCTTAACCCTGAAGATTTGGCCCGTCCGATTCTCAATGCTTTAGGCAAACGCACAACGACCTTGCCTGGCTTCTTATCAAAGTTCTTGGTTTACGTGATGGCTCCTCTGCCTCGCGCTTTGCGAATTCGCATCATGGGTAGCGTCATGGGCGGTATGACGCAGCATCAAACCGAATCTCAACCGATCCCAAAGCAAGCATAAACCATATACCCGCGAAGTTCACTAGGGCACGAATCTCCTAGCGAACTTCGCACATAAAACGGCGATAGATATCAATCAAATCCTCAAATATTCGCATACCCTAAGCGGCTTGATTTGCACCCGGTTCTGACCATAACCGTGATTCTTCTGGCTTGAGAGCGACAAGCCGAGCGCTCGTTTCCCACAGATCAGCCGCTTTTTGAATATTATAGGAATCAGCAGAGGATCGAACCTGTTGTAAGCCATCAAAGTAGAGAGCAGAACGGCCGTTTAGTCCTTCATCCGTCACCAAACGCGCCAAATGCTGACCTGAGTCTTCAACCCGCCGAATACCATCGACCCATCGACCCAAAAACCCAATAATGCCAAATGCAATCGTTCTGACCACCTTGGGAAAATCTCGCGCTAGACCCGTCCCCGGCATCAGCCCAGGATCAAGGGCAAAGACGCTGACAGTCATGCCCTGTTTTTTAAATTGACGATCAAATTCATAAGTGGCTAACACATTACACAGCTTGGACGTTGAGTACCGCTGAGGTGGAGATTCAATCCGTTCATCGGATGGGGCTTGTTCTGGATAAGCAAGAGAAACGGCCGTATGATACTTCGGCACCGGCACACCCATCCGTCTTGCTAGCTTATGTTCTGGCAAATGCGTCCCGCTACTCACAAAAATGACCCGAGCCGAATCAACCAACTGCTCTGTTAATAAATGGACCAACAAATAATGCCCTAAATGATTGACGCCAAAAATTAGATCAATCCCGTCTACTGTTTTGCTATTTTTAGCAGGAGATAATCCTGCATTACAGACAATTGAGCTCAATGGGGGCCAGCCCTTAGACTTAAGCGCCGTCGCAAAACCGCGAACAGACTCAAAGGAGCCTAAATCCAACGCCATTCCGTCAATGGAATCGTAACCTGTTTCCAATTTCAATCGCTCTACGGCTTGCTCAACACGCTTTTTGTTTCGACTCGCAATCACCAAGTGGCCTCTTTTTTCCTTAGCTAGCGTCTTAGCACATTCATATCCTAAGCCTGAATTGCCACCTGTTATCAAAATTGTTTGTTTATTTTCCATTGTCATACCTACCATTTATTGACATGTCGTCATTTATATTTACAATGTCATTAAACATCGATTTTGGCGTAAATTCAAGCTCCAGTTTGGCAAATGTGTCATCAATAGACAGGTGTCTACTTATGGAAAAACCAGCGCTTAATCGGCGGGAACGCCGAAAACAGAAAACCAACGAGCAGATCAAAGCAGCAACGGCCGTATTGCTCATTGAAGAAGGGTTTGATGCACTCACCATTCAAAAAATCACCGATCGGGCTGATTTAGCAAGAGCCACTTTTTACCTCCACTTTGGAGATGTTGAAGAGGTTGTATGGACCGTCCTAGCCGAAAGTTTTACTGAACTCACCCACATCATGTGGCAAGCAGATTCTGATGATCCCAAAACGCGACGGTATTTAAAATGGGTCAAGGTCTTTGAATTTATTGACAACCATCGTCAACTGATGCAGGTTCTCTCAGGAGACAAAGGGCACATCAAGCTATTTCGGCGATTTATTGGATTTATTGCCCAAAATTTGGAGGCAGATATCAAAAACGGCCGTGTGCAGCGCACGACAGAGCTGCCGATCCCGTTTGAGGCCCAATTTTATAGCGGAGGGGTGCTGCAAATTATCAACTGGTGGCTTCATGAAGAACCGGAACGTACACCCAACCAGCTTGCCCAAATGGTTTTCGAAATCATTCTTAGAGAACAGCCTCCAATATAAAGAAAAGGAGATTCCCTATGCCATCCCAAGGCGTTATTGAGCAAACAAAAGAACCCTTAACCGTCACGACCTTAATTCAACACCTACATCGCTGTGGTGTTGAAGAAGGCCAAACGATATTGGTACACCTCGCCATGAGTAAATTGGGTTGGATGGTAGGCGGTGCCGAGGCTGTAGTGCAAGCATTGATTGGCGCACTCGGCGAAAGTGGCACTCTGATGATGGTAACCCACAGCAGTGACAACACCGATCCATCCGCTTGGGAGAATCCCCCCGTCCCCCAATCATGGTGGCAACCGATTCGAGACAATATGCCCGCCTATGATCCCCGTACCGCCCAGACGCGCGGCGTTGGCAGAGTGCCCGAACTGTTCCGGAGTTGGCCCGGTACTCTGCGCAGCGAGCACCCTGCCTTTTCGATGGCGGCCCGCGGCCCAAACGCCCAATTTTTAGTTAGCGAACATGCACTGACTGAAGATATGGGGCATCGCTCTCCATTAGGCAAGCTCTATCAGTTGGACGGTCATGTTTTATTACTAGGTGTCACCCACTGGAACAATACCTCCCTGCACTATGCTGAATACCAAGCCAACTATCCCGGTAAGCGCAACGAGAAACAGGGCTCTGCAATGATGGTAAATGGGCAAAGAAAATGGGCAACCTATGAAACCCTCGAAACGCACACGGACGATTTTGGCCCGATGGGGGAGGCTTTTGACCAAGCACACCAGATCACTATTAACAAGATCAATAGCGCCGAGGTGCGTCTTTTTAGGCAGCGGCTTGTTGTTGATTTTGGCATTCAATGGCTGGAGAAAAATCGGAATTTACAATCCTAATCCTGTTCTAGAATTTCAGTGAATAGCTGCTGGTATACAGTTATAAGATGAAGATGCCCTCGCCCTTCAAACGCCTTCAACAAACTAAGTTTCATTGTTTTATGCTTATACTTAGCAAACTCGAAGCTGGCGAACTTATCGTCCGTTCCGTGCCAAATATGCACAGGATAGTCGATGTCACCAATATTAAATCCCCAATCGCTGTAACAACGAAGCGCGTCATCCGCTGGACCGCGGCTTCCCTGAGCAAAGCTCTCTTTAACAGTTCCCCGAAAGAGATGAGCCACGTTTTCGTTGCTGAAGACAAGTTTCCGATCATCTTCGCCCATCGAAGATTTTAATGCCTTCGCAAAACCACGATCGTTGAAACGAGTTGCCGAAAAACCGATTAAAGAGAAAGGGATACGATACAGGGGACCAAACGACGACGCCCGTTTGAGGAAGAACCTGTCCAGTGGTGCCAGATGCTGTTGCAATTCTTGCGAACTGGCGACAGGTGCCCACCCGCCAAGATTGTAGGCAAATAATAGCCTTTCGGGAATAGCATAGGCACAAGCATCAATATAGGCACCGCCGCCAGAAAACCCTATGATACCGAAGCGTTCATGTGACAGCTGGCTGGCAGCGTTCTTGATGTCAGTTGGCCAGTCGAGAAGTCTATAGCCTTGGGCGTGTGATGACGCACCACACCCCGGCCTATCAAAGGCGAACACTTCGAACCCCGCAGCATCCGCCCATTCCTCGCACGTGACCGCTTCAAGACGAGAGCCTGGGCATCCATGAAAGTAATAGACTGGTATGCCCCCTTTCTCTCCGTAGCGAGCATACGCCAGTCTTCGTCCATCCCTTAATGTAATGAACTCAGTAGAAATGTCGGCTAAGTTGATTCTTGGAATTTTACGCACCTGCTAGTGTAAGCCTCCTTAAACTTGATTCAAAAACTCGGCCAAGAGTATATCTTTGCAGCGTTTTCAGAGCATATGCTGGCACTGTTTCTTCTTTAGCGATCTGTTTGGCAATGGCTTTAATTAGACTGCCATAAGGATAAAGACTATGCAGGGGTCAGCCCGACCAGCAACCCAGTAGTGGACGGTACCATGCTTTCCAGAAATTGATTTGTGCTCCATTTTGTGCCTGCAGTCATCTAGTTCCAAAACCGACTAAGTTATGTGGACTTTTACAATAGTATTTGATTTCAAACCCAATCAAGTTGGTTGGACTTTACAACTTATTGGCTTTTAACTCAACCGTCTGGTGTGTTAGACAACCCCCTTCCTCCACGTCTGGAAAGAAGAGATGATTAACAAAGTTAGCATGCTTTTCAACTTCTTCGGGCGAAAAAGGATCAATCCCATATTGAATTTCTATTTGGGCTGAGTGGAAAAAAACGTTGTCGCTGCCCCAATAATCATACTGGCTAAGTTAGCTGGAGAAAGTTGCCCTAAATAGGATTCTTTAAACTCGGGATGCGTAAATATATTTTCATAAACTTGATGCAAAGGATCAAGTAGGCATGAACCAGCCACTCCGTTCGTTCAGAGCGGGCACACTTATCAAAACTGCCAGCAACCTACCCTCTTCATCTACGATCAAGACGGCAAAGAATCGCCACCCAGCTCTTTGTTTCATGTAGACCATATCCAGAAGCATTGCACGGATGCCACCACATCGATCACGACGGGATGGGGCATCGAAAATTGATGTGGAATACGGCCGTTATTAACCAAGCCATTCAGTTTTAGACGAAGACACAGTTCAAATTTCAAACTAAGGATCCACCTCCCCTGCTATTGGTAGTTGACAACGGCCAATATAGATGTATACTACAACTAAATTGGTTGCTATACACATCTATATTGTTTCTTATGAATTTTACACTTGACACATCAATTGGTTATCTCCTCAATCGCTGCACCATCTTGCTTAGGATTGAGGTTGCCAAGCAGTTCAAAAAAAATGGCTATGACATCACCCCTGAAGAGTGGGTTGTGCTCAACCGCTTGTGGCAGAAAGATGGACAATCTCAGAATGAAGTGGCGCGCTCCACAATTAAAGACAAAACGACCGTTGTTCGATTAATTGATCGCATGGAAAAAAAGGGGTTGGTAGAAAGAAGAAGTTCCGTTAAAGACGGCCGTGTCAGGGAGATTTACCTGACTCCGAACGGACAAAGCTTAAAAGAAAAACTAATTCCAATCGCAATGGGCATGTTAAAACAGAGTCTTTCTGGAGTAGAGGCCGCCGAATTAGCAACAGCCCTGTCGGTATTGACCCGATTTGAACAAAATCTTCTTGAAATTGAATAAATTGGAGAAATCTTATGACTACAAATAAAAAGTTAAACATCGCATATCCAAGCGATAGCTATAACGTAGTGACTCTCGTTGATCCAACAGAGTTTGGTTATATCCATTTAGCCGCGGAGGTTGATAGAAGACATCCATTTTTGCCAATGAGCCAGAAAAAGCGAGCGTTGCTCAAAGCGTGTAAGAAGATGTGTCAACAGCTTGCCAAAAGAGATGATGTGCAAAGTGCGATCGTTTTTAAAGCATTATTGATCCCACCTGGACAAGGGGACTATTTAAAACAGCGGCCGGAAGTCCATGTCGCTCGGTTTGATTTATCTATACTAATCGAAACACCAACGGTAGAGGCAGCTGAACAACTGCGAACAAACGAAGCGTTTAAAGACATTGAGAAACGAATCAATGAATCCTCTAACTACACGCATATCATCACGGCGAGCAACGTCCGGAGAATTGGCCCGGTCGATCATCAACGAAACGGTGTGTTTTTATTTAATTACTTTTACGCTGACGATGTCGAGCAGAATTTAGCCGTTTGGAACTATACGGCCGGCTGGTTTGAGCAGGAGACCCAGCTGGATAATTCAACGCTGCTACTACCTCAGCAGACTGCGGAATCAGATTATACAATTGTCAACCACTGTCGCTGGGATCGCTTAACCGACATTCTGCCATCGATATTATTTAAGCCTACATTTCGTAGCTATGTACTGGGGAATTTTGAGGCAAATCGCTCTGCCCCAATACCGATTTTGTATCGCTTGGCCTAACATTTTATTGAATTACCACCATTCGGGCGGATGTTCACAATGGCAATTACCATCATCGTCCCAAAATAGAATTCTGCCAAGGGTGCAATTAATTTCTGTTTAACGCCGAAATAAACGTAATGGCGAGACGATTGGCAAGTGATGCGGGGCGGTCAAGCATTCTTGGCCCAATCGTCTCGCCCCTTGACTGACCTGCTCATGGGTGAGATAGCACGGTTGGGCACCTGCTTGTCTTTCCAAAACGTTGTTCGTGCTATCCCACCCTTACGTACGCACGCCTTTCTCTCGTTAAACAACTTTTTATCGCACCCTTCTGCCAAAAAGGAGTTGACAGTTTCAGTGCAATCTGTTACTGTTTCAGTAACTAATACTTCATGACATAAAACCTCTTCACTTTTTCTACAGAGGAAGTATTAAAAACATTGGTAACAAAGTTTCCATTCAATTTGAGAACAACTGTAATAATGGGCTACGATATAACATACGCAACCGCCACTCACATTCTCGCCGTCATGGCATTCTATGAGGACGAGTGGGTGACATCCAGTACGATGGCTGAGAGTATCCAAACCAATCCGGGGCTGGTTCGGCGCGTGTTATCACAGCTCTCAGACGCTGGACTAGTTATTACAAAGCCCGGACCTCAAGGTGGTGCCCGTTTAGCTAGATCAACGAATGAGATCACCCTCGCAGAGGTCTACGAAGCAGTTGTCGAACAGCCTGTTCTCAAAACATCGAATCGAGAACCACATGAATCCTGCCGGGTAAGCCGGGGCATAGGTGGAGCGCTTGAAGGGGTATTTAGGGATGCGGAAGAGGCTATGAAGGATCAGCTTCAGAAAACGACCCTCGATCAGATTATGAAGAAAATTTAGCTTTTTTTACCAAAAAAAGTTACTTTAAAAGTAACTCATCATCAATTATACACACGTGAGGAGAACCATATTTATTCGATTGAGAATCTAACGGTCAGAGCAAATATAAAATCAAACTAAAGTTTTTTTATCATAATTAGTTACTCTAAAAGTAACACTAAACACACTATCATTTCAAACCAACATAGCTTTTAGCTAATTAAGGAGAACATCATGAGTTCAGTACATGAAAACAAAATCTATCTCGTTACCGGTGGGACAACTGGCATTGGAGCGGCAACGGTCGATCACCTAGCAAAGGC
>JBCCFD010000358.1:0-8524 GCA_039029915.1 Chloroflexota bacterium | reverse complement strand
TCTTGATTAACACGCACACTGGTCTCCCCTTTACGTGCAACAATGGTAGTTGGGTTGATTGAGAGGACGTTGGTGGCTAAATGCTCTCTTTCCACTCCATCGACCTGAACCCATACGTACTGTTTAAGAACCTGCCACGTTTTTTCGCTGTTGCCAGCGAGGCTATCGATGTGGATTAGCATATGCCCTTGCCCCAATGGATTAAGACAGCAATCAAGGTGAAGTTGATTATGGAAAACAGGGATGAGTTCGTAATGGCGCGGCATTAAATGGGTTTTAAGGAACTCATAACCTTCACGATTTGTTCGCTGATTGATACCAACCAGCACTTTATTATTGTCTAAAAGGATGACGTCACCCCCCTCAACGATACAGCCTTCTGGAACTGAGACTATTTTCTTGGCCTCAACATTTTTTAAGTGAGCCATAACCGTTTCAATTTCGTTTGCCCGACTGGCAACGGCCATGTTGGCAATGAAAAAGGTGTCGCCAATGACAAACCCAATATCTCGGGGACAGGTATAGTCAAATGAATAAGCTGCCTCTGGATTTGGAAATAGCACCTCAACCCCATGCTTCATGAGAGCAGAGACAAAATCGTTATATTCTTGAATTAATTGTGTTTCAGTTGGGTAGGCTAGTGCTAGCACCTGCTCCTTCCACGCCGTGTCTGGTACCATAGGGAAGTCAGCCATTTCTTGGGCTACCCGCGTTTTATCTCGCTGGTAGGGGGTCCCAAGGCCGATTACTATTTTCTTTAAGGGTGAATATTCATCATTGATAGATAAATTCATGTGCCATTTCCTGATTTAGTCTAAAACGAGTGAGCGACGCTGGCTAAGAACGACAGGTATTTGAATTTCACACACCGTTTCGCTAATCCGTTTAGGCCTTGGCGGAACCAAGAAAACCTCATAGGCTGGGCCGATGATTTGATACCCATTTGCTTCAATCCAGTGGCCTGCGTTGGCATAACAGCCGTAGCTTTGGTCGGGGCCACCCACTCGGACAATGCAAGCGGCCATCTCAACCGATGGCAAGGTTCGCGTGGTGAACTCATGACCACTACTTAATTGTAAGCTGTCATTAATTTGTTCATTGATTAGAAAACCTAATTCAACATCGGCATCTTTCATTGTAAAGCTGTCTTGATGCTGCATGACGGTTAGGTAGCTAAGCTTTTTCTTGGAGATTCGTGAAGGTATTAAATTATGACTTTCGAAGAGATGACCACGAACCTGCCGCAGGTCAGGAAGCGTTGCTCGAAAACCATAGAATAAGCGAGAGGGTAACTCTTTTAAAACAACATCAGCTTGATTTGTATCCCCGGCTTGTTCTACCTGCTGCAGCCGCGCCTCGATATGATGTAAACGTGTAATTTGGTTGTGTAGCTCTTCACGTACCTGCGCCTTTTTTAGGGCCAACATGCCGCGTAGCGCTTCGGCCGAAACGTCTTCCTGAACCAATTCTTGAATTTGCTCAAGGCTTAAGCCTAACTCCTTCATGGCTAATATACGGTTGAGATCTGGCAACTGTGCGGCTTGATAGTAACGATATCCTGTGAACTCGTCAGTGTAGCCTGGCTGAAACAGACCAATCCGATCATAATAGCGTAATTGTGATGTTGCTATTTGAGCAACCCTGCTAAATTCGCCAATCTTGAACATCATACACCTCATTGACCCTAGTAACCTTTAACTCAATCTCCACTAGCAGCAACGGGCGATAGGGATTCAGAATTATGCTTACGGATCGCTCTCATTGTCATGTAAAGAGCGATTGAGTGCAAAATGACGGAAACACCGACGACAACAAAAAGACGTGTTGGTGTGTCTGCGATGCGAAAACCGTCAATAAAGTCTAGCAGTTCGCGTGTCCATGCACTGCCAAGAGCCACTGCATAAGCCCGAGCATCTTTGATGAAAAGAATTGCTATGACGGATGATACAGCCATTCCAATTTCTCTTGCTGACCATGACAAAATTGTATGCTCGGGTGCTCCGACCGCTGATGGCCCAGGGAATGTTTCTGGGGATAGCCACCCCCAAACACCTAATATAGCGGCGATTAAGCCTGTTAATGCGGTTATTACGATAACAAATGTGGGTACTTGAATTCTCATCTTTATGATTCCCTTTTTTTCAAATGCATGAGGCAACCGCGAAAGTAGCTTCGCTTGAATCGGGGCGCCAATTGTGTAATTTGCGCGGTGCGCTTTAAATGGGGATTAAGGTGAGGTCTTTGATTTACTGTGTGGTTTTGCGTGTGACCTCGATGAAAAGAAGTATAAAGGTTGAACTAAGTTTAAAGTCAAGGGGCAATTTAAAAATTAATTGGTTTGGGTAGTTTGTAAAATTTACAGATTGTGAATCATTGTCAAAATCTTACTGACTGTATTCCAGTTGCGTGCTGTTGCTGGTACACCCAATGCTTTTTCTACACTTGCTGCTAATTTGGAGCGTCCAATGCCACCGGGTGCGTACAGATAGAAGGTGTTTTCTGTCAATTCGAACGATTCGGTTTCACTCTTTAGAGTCTGTATTCGCTCTAGGTTAGGTTGAGATGGGGTGGATTCAAGGAAATAAAAATGCAGCAGTTTGCCGTTATCGGTTGGAAATGGATTTTGCTCAATGGCGTTTTGGAATTGGGGTTTGGTTAAGAGTAAGACCCTTGGTTCAAAGCCCTTTTTATTGAAGATAGCCCTGCTAATTTCTTCCGCTGCTTTTTCGCTAACTGCTTGAATTGTCTGGAATACTACGTTGCCACTTTGAATATAGGTCTGAATATTCGTATAGCCTAAATTTTCAAGAACTTCAGCGAGCTCTTTCATCTTTATTTTGTTTTTTCCGCCGACATTAATTCCTCGGAAAAGGGCAATAGCTGTATTCATATATCTCCTATCTTACTTGTTGTAGCTTAGTCCAAAGCCAAATGGGAACAGCGGATTTGGACTATCACTTGGCATATCTTCTCGTTGATTGGCAACAGCTTCCATGGACGATGGTAATTCAATGGGAAGCTTACCAGAAGGATTAAATTTCCCGAAAATGATGTCCAAGATGGCTTCGGGGGCGACTGAAAAAGTGGCGAGTAGCCCAGAAGAAGCTTCTGCTATCTCTGGAATAACTGCTGCTCGTTCTAAATAAATATCGACAATAGTGGGCACGGTGTTGAGAATGTTGAGGATGCGCTGTTTTTCTGGCTCTTTGAAATCTAAATCCCCTTGATGGAAAAAGTTTTCGAGGAAATCTTCACTGAGTGGCGGTCCGTGTGGCGTATTGAGCCGCAAAATGGCGTAATCTGCTTCGGCTGGAGTTTCAACGACTTCGCCGTATTGGGCGGCGATCTCGGACGGTATATTTTCGACGTAGAGCTTGAAACGGCCGTTTAAGGGCAACAAACCGTCATTTTTTAACAGAACCACACTTTTTCTCTGGGCCAATTCGCCTGCAGCGATGAACGCTGAGGTGCCTATTTTTAGAGAGACGGCCGTTTCATCCACATACGGATTATCAAAAAGCCCCATTTGGAACTTTAGCGTGAGAAGTCGCCGCACCGATTGGTCAAGCCGCGCTTCATCGAGTGAGCCTTCTTGGACAAGGTCGATGAGGGGTTGGAGATTGTTTTGGCCGCCATATTGATCGATGCCTGCATCCAGCGTTTTAAGATACCGCTCCTTGATGGATAAATGCTCCACACCCCAAGCGCGGGCTTCCATCCCTGCGCCACCCGCCTCCACAATGCCCCAATCAGTGCACACAATGCCTGTAAAGCCGTACCGACCACGCAGCAAATCGGTAATAATCTCCTTGTTGTAACCGATGGCTACCTCTTCGCCAGTTTGGCCCACTAAGACGCCGTAGTAGGGCATCACCTGCTGCACATTTTCTGCAAAGGCTGGCTCAAAGGGGCGCAGATGATACGCAAAGTTGTTGCCGGGGTAGACCTGATCGCGCCCATAGCCAAAATGGGCGTCAAGGCCATCTTTTTGAGGACCGCCGCCCGGAAAATGTTTGACCATGCAGGAGACGTATTCTTTGCCCTGCCCTTCTCCTTGGAAGCCGCGAATGTAAGCGGCCGTTAATTTGCCAGCCAGTTCCGCATTTTCGCCAAAGGTGCCGTTCATGCGCGCCCAGCGGGGCTCGGTGGCAAGGTCGGCCATGGGGTGGAGGGCGGTGCGGATGCCAACGGCCGTATATTCTTGTCGGGCCATGTCTCCAAACTGCTTGACAACCACTTCGTCCCCGATTGCGCCAAACCCCATCGGGTCGGGCCATAGTGAAAAGCCGGGCATGGAGAGCGCCGCGCCGGGGTTGTTTTGGACGGAGTGACGGGGGTCTGTGCTGAGGGTGACGGGGATGCCGAGGCGACTTTCTTCGGCAAGCTTTTGGAGCTGATTGTGCCAAACGGCCGTTTCTTGCGCGCTGGGTGCAAATAGGATGTTGAAATGGGTGATATGGCGTTTGCTGAGCAATGTGCGAGGGGTGAGGGGTGGCCCAAAAGGAGGAGCAGCGTCAAAATCGCCCGGCATGATCATGGCGTGCATCAGTAGCCCTGCTTTTTCAGCCACGGTCATTTGGCTTAGCAAATCTTCGACGCGTTCTTGGATGGGCAGGCGGGTGTCTTCGTAGGGATCTAAACGGCCGTTTTTGTTCAGATCTCGATATTCAAAGCCATCTTTAATAGGCATGGTTCCTTCCTAGTTTATGCGTGAGGAAGCCATTTTATGAGGTTTTTAAGCTGTGGGCGAATTAGGAGAGTTTCCAGATAATAATGTGCTCCCTGCAAACATTACTAGGCTAATTATGAGTGCGCCAATAAATATAATCGAAAAAGTTTCTGCAGAAATGCAGATTTTCTCCGTTTATCGTGGCAACGGAAAGTATTATTCGGCATCTATTGCTGACAATTTCTTTACGTTTTCCTAACTCTTTTTTATATCGATTGTCCCGTGATTGATCAATTCCAATGCTCTTTTATCGGAGTGATTTAAGATAGCTTGTTTTCTTTTGCCGTCAGGGTCAACGTACCCAACTGTGATGGTATTGCCAGATGTATTTGATACAACAATAATTTTTGAATTGGTAGACATTTAAAAATCTCCTTATACGTTGCCTTGATATATTCCCGATTAATATATCTTGCATCAATTAAGTGCAAACAAAAAAGAATTGATGGGTAAAAATGTGGTTGATCTGTTTTTGTTTGCTTTGAAGTACAGCTAAAATCAATTCGAATCTATCAAAATATATTTAGCTGTACTTAACTCTCTTAAATGTGATGTATAAAGAGATTACCTGACAGCCGTAACCAAAGCGTAACCATGCTCCATTATGAATTAACTTCAAATTGGATTTTAGCACCAAATCAAGCTGAGTCTGGCGATGATACATCGACTAAAGTTCCAGTTGGATCTTTAATTAAACATCTTTTTTGCCCATAAGGTGTGGCGTGGGGTGGCTGAATGATTTCAAAATTTAGTGTTGACGCTTTTTCATAAATTGCATCTACACGATCAACGACCAACGTTAGATACATTCCTCTTGGTATACCTCTAAATTGCTCGGGGATTAACTCGTGATTGGCTTGAAGAAGCCCGAGCTCAAACTGTTTATCTTCGCTAACCAACTGGATAAACCAATCGCTACTAAACTGTGCTTTAAAATCAAATAATTCAACGTAAAATCGTTTTGATTCCTCAAGATTTGTCGTACAAAGAGTCGTTAACATTCTGTTGATTTTCATAGCGCTTATGCCACCCTGCTTTTATTTTTTTGTTTTTTGCGAAGATGATAGGTTAATGCCAAGGCAATACAGTCACTCAACTCTGCTACAGGTATTTCATCATCTTTATTGAAAATGATGCTTCGAGTGCCACCATACTTGAATTCGGTTGGATATTTTTCCTTGAATGTTTCAATAAGGTTTGTTGTACATTTGAAATACATGGCATATTGAGCTTTGCTTTTTTCTTTCCAATCGATTCTGATGGTGCTGCCGCTTTTTGTCCTTGGTGTAAGGTAGCTTGGTTCACCCCATTTTAATGTTTCTTCTAGCTCGCCAACGCCCTCTGTTGTTGCTGCTGTGTCGATGATTAACCTGCGAAGGAACATCAGCTTTTTTCTCATGTGTTCTGGATAATTATTAAAGACTTCTGCAACTTGTGGGTTCGTGATTGGGGTCTTGTTCATCGTGAATATTTTAGAATATTTGTTCTATTTTTGCAATTTGCAGGCTTTTTGGGATTTTTTCGTGGGCGGTGGAGTGAAGCCTTCGACAGGCTCAGGCACCTTGGCTGACGGTGAAGCCTTTGACAATCTACTAGCGGCGGCTGAGCTTGTCGAAGCCAAAGCGGGGTTAAATAGGGGTGTTTGCCAAGTTGAGGGTGAAGCCATCGACAGGCTCAGGCGCCTAGTTTAGTGGGCGCTCAGATATCTTACTCCAGAAGTTATCTTTTATCTTTCTTCAGGACGGCCGTATTCGGTGTAGTTTTTAGAAAATTCAATTAAGTTTTCGGGATTGTCTTCAATGAGTGCCTGTTTCTTGCGAGTGCTCCACCCTTGAACTTGCTTTTCACGGTGAAAGGCGTCTTTGATGTTGTTGTAGGGCTCGCAATAGACGAGATTGACGGGGCCATGTTTTTTGGTGAATTTAGCACCAAGTCCGTTTTGATGTTCCCAGAGTCGTCTGGGTAGGTTGATTGTGCTACCTGTGTAGAAACGGCCGTTGGCACACTGAAGGATGTACATATAGTTTGTCATTTGGTTTCCTCGGTTGGAATTTCGAGATTACGCTATGGGGAGTCTATCAGAATGTGTGGAGTGGGCCAGTATTTGTTGTTAGTTTAGGCTGGGGGTGAAGCCTTTGGCAAACTACTAGCGGCGGCTGAGCTTGTCGAAGCCAAAGCGGAGTTGAAGGGGGGTGTTTGCCAAGCTGGGGGTGAAGCCTTCGACCGGCTCAGGCACCTTGGCTGGGGTTAAGACTTCAGCAACCTTAGGTATTTGTTGTTTAGACTCAACTATTTTCCCTGAAGATTCTTTTTTTGTGAATTAGCGCTTTGTTACCAAAGATTTTAAACCTTCTACCTGTCTGAAACGTTTTGTTTTTCATGTAACGAAGTATTAGCTACCTGGCAGAATAGTTGTCGGTTGTTTTCATATATTCATAAGACTCTTTAATGAGTTTTCGCAGAACACCTTCATCAACATCCGCAAGCTTGTTGATATAGAGACAAGATTTTCCGATTTTGTGCTTACCAAGCTGCCCTAGTAAATCATCATACTCAGCAAAACCTGGCATAATGTAAACAGTTATGCGCTGTTTTCGTGGTGAGTATGCCACCAAGGGCATGTCTCCTTCCCGTCCGCTTTCATACTTGTAGTGGTAGCTGCCAAACCCCACAATGCTAGGACCCCACATAACGGCCTCTTCCCCAGTTTCCTCTTTCATCATGTCAAGTAGTGTCAGGCCATCTTGACGACGTACTTTGTGGTCAACATTGTTTAAAAACTCAATAACTTCTTGGTCGGTAGGACGAGTTTTGTTTTCAGACACTTTATTTCTCCTATCGTTACTGTAATCGTAGAGCTTCGTGATTGTATTTTGATTCGGCAAGCTTCCTGATTACTTCAAGATTTTATAGATGATGCTCGAAGAACATGAGTTCTATTCTATGGTTTTGGCCTTCTCTCGTCAAACTGACTAGATAGCGGTTTGTTGCATCGGGTCTTTGTGTTAACTTTCTATGGGTACCAAGCAAGGAGAATATTGAGATGAATAATGAGATGTGGTATGTCCCCAAAGATATTGAAGCTATTCCATCCCCAGCCCTTTTATTGTTTAAGGATCGGGTAGAAGCGAATATTCAACGGCTGGTTGAAATCGCTGGTGATGTCAATCGACTTCGCCCGCACGTAAAGACGCATAAAATGACAGAGGTTGTCAAAATGCATCAGGCGTACGGTATTCAAAAGTTGAAATGCGCTACGATTGCAGAAGCGGAAATGGTGGCGAGCTGTGGCGTGTCAGATATTTTGCTAGCCTATCAACCGGTTGGTCCTAATCAGGCCCGTTTGATTGCTTTGGCTGAGGCTTATCCTCGGCTTCAATTTGGCTGTTTAGTGGATAATGAGACGGTGTTACGCCAGCTTCAGCAGAAGATGGAAACGGCCGTAAATCCCCTCAACGTTTGGATTGACATTGACAATGGAAACGGCCGTACGGGCATCGCGCCGGATGAACAAGCGGCAAACTTAGCCAAACAGATCGTTGATTCAAATAATCTCAACTTTGCTGGGCTGCATGTATATGATGGCCAATTTGGCGGATTGAATTTTGATGAGAGAAAAAATGGCTCAGACAAAGCGTTTAAGTCCGTAGAACGGCTTGTCAAATCCTTAGAGCAAGACGGTGTTGCCGTTGAAAATATTGTGGCTGGTGGCTCCCCTACGTTTCCAGTCCATACCCTGCGGCAAAATGTCGATCTTAGTCCCGGTACTTACATCTTTTGGGATGCTGGATACGG
>JBCCFD010000357.1:0-8529 GCA_039029915.1 Chloroflexota bacterium | reverse complement strand
TGCCTGAGGAATGGATTGTCCAAGCATCATCCGCTGCCGTTCAGCTCACGCGTGCTTTTCAACAGGCGATTGAACGGAACTATCGACAAAGACGACAGGTACAAGCCTATGCTGAAATGCTGGGCGTGACGAGTAACTATCTCGTGAAGACGGTGCGTGAAATGACCAGTATGACGCCCAAGCAGTTGCTCCAAGAGCGGTTGCTGTTGGAAGCAAAACGGCTCTTGGTTCACACGCCTTACTCCGTGAATGAGATTAGCGAGCTGCTAGAATTTCCAAACAGCACCTCTTTTGCTAGGTGGTTTAAAAAAGAAGCGACCCAAACCCCGACAGAATTTCGTCAACAGGCCACAAATAATCTAAGGTTGAACCGTCAATCATCGTAACCTTGCCAAGAGTGATGGGCTTTAATCACCATAAAAAGTGTCAAATGGGAAGTCGGAGCCTAACGCTTTGAGCTGCTCTTTCATGGCATGATTGACCGCTTTTTGCTGAACGGCCGTTAATTCTTTTGCGGCGTCCCCCGTGTTCCCTTTTCGAATAAGCTCAATTGTGCCGCTTGTTCCTGGAGGTGACGGCGGTTTAAACTTATCTTTGTGTTCCTTCATGTAGGTGAAACTGCTTCTGTGCACAACTTTAGCCACTTGCTCATCAGTTAGGTCAACCGCCATCAATTGTGAGACTGACCGTACTGCCTTTTCCAAATCTGCTTTCATCCACTCGTAGGTCGTTTGTAAAACGTTCTCTCGGTCACGCCAGGGCCAAAAGCTGGCGATATGCTCTGGCCATGAGCCAAATGGCGTCTCACCAGCAATGAAGGCCTCAGTCCATTTATCTAAACCAATGGATTTTAAACCTGGCATAATCGATTCTGAGAAATAAAACGCACTAATGAGCACGTCCTTTGGGTCTCGAAAAACAAATAGGTACTTTGCATCAGGATGATAAGGAACAAAGTCAGCTTCAGCATGTGTTTTTATAGCACGCAGCTCGGTTGGCGCAGATTCCCAGGTCGGCGTTTGCAAACGGGTCAGGCCGGGAAATGGCACCTCTGGCCATGGGGCGATGTGGTGAATGTGCTCAAAATTTGCCTCCCCCAAACCAGCAATCTGACTAACAATTTGTAACATCCAGTAGGTGCCGCTTTTCGAGTACGAGCATACAAAAACATCATGCTGGCCAGGCGTATATCCTTGGAACCCTAAGGTTTTTAGCTCCGAAGAACTAATGATTTGATTCCCTAGTCTCATGGCCGTCACATAATCTTTGCGAAGTTGAGCCCAAGCCATGGCCGGCATCGCCTTTAGCATGGGCGGCATCATTCGAAGTGGAGGGAAAGGGAGTATTCGATTCATATTTTCTTGCCTTATCTAAATAATTTGATGTTGCCGTTCATCTGCTTGATGGGGCACAACATCACAGGTTTCCATGTACCAATCCAGCATTCTTTCTTTGAGTTGAAGCAATACCGAACCATAGTTTGGGTCATTGATTACATTTTTCTCTTCTTTAGGATCGGTTTGTAAATCATAAAGTTCATCATGCTCATACAGCCGCTTTACATATTTATGGGTTTGGGTACGACACATGGTTGCTTTGGTGTGGTAAGGCTGGTCGTGTTGAATTTGAAGCAAAATACGCGGTGCATACAAGCCAGTAAACGTTGCTGGATCATTATTATAAATGCTTTCGTACTCAGAAGCATGACGTTCACTTTTACGGCGTCCGCCCTCACAAAAAACGGCATCGCGGTGAGTGGTTTGTTCACCACGTAGAAGCGGAAGCAAACTTTTGCCAAATGAATCATAGTCTGGATTGATGTCGAGCAGATCGTAAACGGTGGCGGTAAAATCAACGAGTTCCACAAGTGCCTTTGAGATGTGAGGCGTTACGGCCGTTTTTCTCGGTGGCTTAATCACAAATGGCACTCGCGTCAGCACATCCTCCATCGTATTTTGCGTCTTTTCCACAATGCCAAAATCACCTGTGTAATCTCCGTGGTCCGAAAAAAGGAAGATGGCACTATCGTCAAATTGATCTGTTTCTTTGAGTGCATCCACCATCAAGCCAAACTGATGATCTAAGCGAGCACACATGCCGTAATAGGTGGCGCGTAGCTCGGCCCAGCGGGCTTCATCCCAGCTTTGCAGACGCTGGTTTTCCCAAATCCCTTTGAGAATAGACGCTTTGCCCGTCCAATTTTCAGGTGGCTGCGCACGAGCGGGAATTTTGTCACGGTCAATTGCGCTAAACCACGGCTCCTCAACGCAGTAAGGTGGATGCGGATAACCCAAGGCGAGGAAGAGGCAATACGGCCGTTCTCCGCCATAGCTGCGAATAAAATCGAGTACGCCCAGCACGTTGGCCCAGTCATCATCACAATAAAGCGGCTCATCCCCCTTATCGAGCTGGCCCTTCATAAAGCTGTAGAAGTTATCCCCGTTGACCGCGCCGCGCCACGCTAAATCGCCATCGTGCGAGACTGCCCTTGGCGTCAGATTCCAGCGGGCATAATCCTCTTCAGTGGGCTGGAAGCGAACGTCGCAGTACGCATCAATGGGCAGTTGACCGGGTGTGAGATCATTTTTGCCGCCCCACCAAATGAAGTAACCGTTTTCTTTGAGGATTTTGAGCAGATTGGGTTCGTCACGCCCTGGGTGGAGCATGTGGTGCATGGTGCGATGTCCGCGCACGTGTGGATACCAGCCGGTCATAAAGCTACAGCGGCTGGGGGTACAGACGGTGTTTTGGCAGAAGGCGTTGGCAAAGGATACGGCCGTTTTGGCCACCAGCTCATCAATATTCGGCGTAACGGCAGCCGGATTCCCCAAATGCCCCATCACGTCCCCGCGCCACTGGTCGGGATTGAAAATTATCAGGTTCGGTTGCTTTTTCATCATTTCACTCCACAAAAAAAGGTGAAGAAGTATATCGCTTCTCCACCTTTTTTGTGATTGACCGCAAAAAAATGGGACCGTTAATTCGGAATCATGAATTACGGCTGAGGGGTGGGCAGGGCTGGCGGGGTTTCTAGCCGCGTAAAGGACACCTCCCCCTGCTGCATATTGAGCGTTAGCGTCTCATCAGTACACAGATAGCTAGTTGTGGTGGCTGGCGGAGCACCTTCGTTGAAATTTGGCGCGTCAAGGTTACTGGTTTGGCCAAACATCGTGACGGAGGATTGGTTGGCACCAAACGTGGCCTGGATACTGCCGATACTGGATGTCGCACTTTCAACTGTATTGATAAAGTTGCGCACCGTTAGTTTTTCACCGTCTGCCGAATACTTGCCCGTCCCGTGTGCGTTGATAGTTGTGTCAACCGTTGGGGCAACCCCAGCCGCTACGGATTCGCCAAGAACCTTCATCCGAATCAAAAAGTTCTGTTGCCAGCTGTTTATGACCCCATCTTCTTTAAATTCAAATAGATACCGTCCTTCCATTGTCATTTGTAACGACATACCTGCCGGTATCTCTGTTGCGTTCTGCATGATAAGGGGTGTGAGCATGTCGGCAAAAGTTTGATTATTGAGTTCCCAGTGTCCAAGAAGACAAGGATCGCAAGAGGCCTTTTCTACCTCAGTGATCTCCAGTTTATAGGTAGCCGGTTCTCGAACGCTGGTTAGCACGTGAATATACCGTACTGTATTTTTGCATTCTGAACGGATTTCGGAGGGTAATGGTTTCCAAGCATTGGAAATGGTGTTTCCTTCAACCCGAGTTGCTGAAAAATGACTATCCTCCTGCTTGGCACCGGTTTGCAAATATCTTTTTTCTGGCGCGTAAATAATGAGGTAGCGGGTAACGAGAAACGGCCGTGTTTGCAATGTCTCGGAGCTAATGTTGGAGATATTAATAACGGCCGTAGGGCGCTTAGGTCCCTTAATAAATCCTCCGCCAGTATCACGAATGCCGATGGTTAAATAAGCCAAGGCAAAATCATGAAAAATCTGATCCATATTGGGAACGGAGGCCATCACATCGGCTTGTGCTTCAGGGGATGGAGTCATCGCTAGTACCTTTAACATTGCAATGATTTGATCATCTCCTATTGTGTTGCCCAAATGCTGAAAAAAGAGGAAGTTTTCATAATCCATCTCCAAAATTGTTTTGGTAACAGACTGTCTGTCAAACTCTGAGAGACGACCATGTTCGTCATTAACAGAGGGGTAAACAACATTGCTAAAATATTCGGCTGATCCTTCCAGCCACCATTTATGAAGCGCGTACGAGTTTGTGGGCATGTTCCAATCTTGAAAGCAGTGGAATAGCTCATGGGCAATTGTTTGCCCAAAGTTGCCAGCCTTTTGATTTTGATAGGCACCGCCGAAAATGGTAACCGGGCACACCTCGGTATCTTGAAATATGCTAGCTTGGTGGGCTAATGTGCGTTCATTACTAACCAGACTAAATACCATATTAATATTTTGAAAGGTCCCAAATGGTTTATATGTCCGAATGCTGTCCTCGACGGCAATAAACGCCGTGTCAACGTGGGCGAGCTTTTGCTGATTCGAGAGCCAACTGGCTGGGTAATAAATTTTAACCGTTTGTCCCTCAATCGTTCTTTCATCGAAGAAAAAACAAGTGGCGTTAAAAAAATCAGCGTTATCGATGAGTGTTTCTTTGGCCAATTTGGCGGGGTCGCACAAAATTTGGGCTGATGTGCTTTTGGCCTGGTAGGTGGGTTTGCTGCTCTCGGTTGGGGCTGGCTGGCTAATTTGATCTAATATCAGTTGTGGAATAATCAGCGTGTTAATTAAGCGTTCAAGCTCAGCGCGTGTTTCAGGGAGCGTCTCTGGATTATCAATCAGTTCATGAGCCAACTGGAAAATGCCTTCGCTGTGCCTGTCTGGAATGTTATCTAAATCCATGCTGTTCAGTTCACCAATGAAGTAGCGCAATAGTTGGGTTACCCCCTCGGCTTCGGTCCAATATCCGTTGTCGATCTGGTTTTGTAAGAACGCTTCGTAGCTAAAAGGGAGGACGATTTCTTCGGTTTGGGTGCCGTCCACGGCCGTATTGATAACGGGCTGAATGGCGGGTACCGGTGGCATAACGACTGGCGCACCGGCCGTTTCCGTTGGTTCTTCGGTTGAGGGCTGCGGGTTTTCTGGAATTGCCGTTGTCGTTGGGGCAGATACGGGTTGGGGTTGGGAAACGGCCGTTGGCGATGGATAAACGGCCGTTGGTGTCGATATCGATGTCTCTCCGCTACAGGCAATCAAAAAAAATAGAGCGAAGATAAAATAATGTTTTAAAGATGGCATAAAGCTTCCTCCAATAGGTAAATCTCACAAAATATCTCGGAACAAAATCGGCTGGAAATGCGCGATTAGCTTGGTGAAAACCAAAAATTTAGCGGTTTGTTTTTTTACATCCCTTTTGGTTTTAACATCATTTAATGAAGTCACATGCTTGTACTGGCTGGTGTCACCACCGCGTCAGGTCGCTCGTTTTGGAAACCGGTGATAGCCTCCGTAACATCATTACTAAATTCAATTGATTGTCTACAGTAATGTAAAATAGGGAGCGTCAATAAATCGTTTATTGGGGAGAGCTGAACAATAGTTGGCTTTCAAGAAAACATCATTTTAAGGAGAGTTATGATTACAAGCATTCCATTTGGACAAACTGGGCATCAAAGCTCGCGCATCATTTTTGGCGCGTTTGCGGTGGCGTATGAAGATCAAAAACGGGCAGATGAAATTCTAGAGTTATTGCTTGAGTATGGCATCAACCATATCGATACGGCCCCCACCTATGGCGATTCTGAATTGCGCATTGGCCCTTGGATGCGACGCTATCGGGAACAATTCTTCTTGGCCACAAAAACCGGAGAGCGCACCTATGAAAAAGCGTACGCTGAAATTCAGCAGTCGCTTGAGCGGCTGCAAACCGATCAAATTGATCTTATTCAATTTCACAATTTAGTGGATCCCGAGGAGTGGGAAACGGCTTTTGCACCGGGGGGGGCTTTAGAGGCAGCGATTGAGGCGAAGGAAAAAGGATATGTGCGGTTTATTGGTGTAACGGGGCACGGCATCACCGTTGCCGCACGCCATTTATTGAGCTTGAAGCGGTTCCCATTTGATTCGGTGCTGTTGCCCTACAACTATGAATTTATGCATAAAACGAATAGTTATCCAGCTGACTTTGAAGCGCTGTATATGCATTGCCAAGAAAATGGGGTGGCCATGCAAACCATTAAATCCGTGGCTCGGGGGCGCTGGGCCACACGAGAACGATTTGCCAAGGTGTGGTATGAGCCATTAAAACAGCAGAAGGAGATTGATGCGGCCGTTTCCTTTGTGCTTAATCGCCCCAATATTTTTCTTAATTCATCGGGTGACCCCGATCTGTTGCCGCGCACCTTGTCGGCAGCTCAACGGTATTGTGCTGGTGAATCGTTTGAGGCGCCTGAGCCAATTTTGGCTGAGATGGAGCTACGGCCGCTTTTTACAACGAGCGATACGATCTAAGTGAAACGAAGTTCCTGCTTAGAAAAAACGCCGGCTGCAATCTTCGTTTCCTCGAGGTTCCGAAGCTTTTATCTAATACGTTTTTCAATTTAGAAACTTCGGAACGCTTAGAAAATTGTTGTCGTTAATAAACCTTCGGTTGAATAAAGGTGACGAGGGTGATAAAGCGCTGTTGCAGCGGGGCCGGAAGCGGTGCAAGTGGAAGCGTTACTCTTCAGCTTGCTCTGGCTCATCCTCTTTTTTGTCCAATATGGATGATAGCGTCCCGATAACGCTCGAATACGCATCAACTCTAACCGTATTCTCGGATTTGCCTTTGGCTTTGAGCCGCCGTTTTTGGGCGGCTCTTTGCTGTTCGCTAAAAGCAATAATTTGGCGTAAGGTTTTTTCAATAATACTCATAATTTGCAGGCAAAAGACCCTAGAAGCACGTCCAACAATGCCATAACTTATTTTTGGACGCGCCCTTACCGTAATTTGGGAACTAAAACGGGCGTGTTTTTCTTGTACTCTTCGTAATCCGTTTGACCGCCCCACTTTTTATCAGCCCGATCTTCTAATAGGGGCACACCACTAACGCGCATGAGCAATATGGTTACGAAAATAGGGGAGATAAGCGCAATCCACTGCCAGCCCTGCAGCACGGGAATGGCAATAATCATAATGCCAAACCACAGCACAATCTCACCAAAATAATTAGGGTGCCGAGACCGTGCCCACAAACCGGTGGTGATAAATTTGCCCTTATTGTTGGGATCATTGCGGAACTGGGTTTTTTGATTATCGGCCGTAACTTCAATGCCAAACCCAATGAGCCAAATGAGTGTGCCCACAATGGCAAAGGTGCCAATCGGGGCGCGGTTTGCTGATGTGATGGCGATGAAGGCAGCTAGGGCGGTAAAGGTAACCCACAGCGCTTGGATGGTCCATACGTTGAGGAAGCGGAAAAAGTGGGGTTTAAGATGGTCAAAACGGCCGTCTTTGCCATCCTTGTGAATGCGCCGATATAAAAACGTCCCTAAACGAATCGCCCACACGAGGATTAAGACCATCAGCAAGATCGAACGCGCATCTGTCGCTCCGCTCAAAACAACACCCAAAATTGTTATTGAGATGTAGGTGAGGCTACCCGTCAAATCAAAGAACTTTTCCGTTTGATTGATAAAAGCTGGTACAAAAGCGACCCACTGGATGATAAAAATAATGGCCACAAGAAGCCCAAATAGAGGCAACCCAAGCGCTTGAACGCTCCCCTGATTGCCTGCGGCGGCAATACCCACACCAAGCAACACCAATACTGGAAAAATAACAAGTGATTTTCGATTTGCTTCTGACATAATAAGTTTTCCTTCCCGTTTTACTTACCTCTTTCTCTCCTCTAATGGTAGACGACTTTAAGGTAATGCACCAATTGAATTCACCTGATGTGCAGGTTTGTTGATGCGCTACCCCAGTAGGAACACAGCACGCGATGTCCCTACGCCAATCGTCAAACTGCAAATTTCAAACTGGCACACAGAGTTACTTGTCTTCCAGCACGTTTTCAGCGATAAGGTCGTTGAAGTAAAGCAAGCACAGACGCTTGGTCTCAGCCACAATAGCATCATGTGCCGCTTCGGGTGCGTTCTCAAGCATCAAAAACATCCCTTTTGCCACTGAGATTAGCACCGTTGCGCCTAACTTAGCCGTTTCTTCTGATAGATGAGGCCCATGATGTCTCAAAATAAGGGAAACCCCTAAAACAATCTCTTCCAAACCGGAATCCATGACTGAGGTAAACGCTTTATCCTGCCAGGCGCCTGTAAAAAGCGGATGGAAAGTGGGGAACCTTTTGTTATGTGACACGAGCCAATCAAGCATCCGATCAACTAAGATATGGGGCGGGACATAAATTGAGTCTGGCCCCAGGAACTCTGACTGGTACTGCTGCAAATCGTCAATGTGTGCTTCCGCAATGGCTTCCATCAAATCATCTTTATTGTCAAAGAATTGATACAGCGTGCCAACCGAAACGCCTGCCTGCTTGGCAACCTCAGCCGTGCTTAGTC